>NZ_QCXO01000136.1:0-268339 GCF_023383675.1 Microbacterium sp. ER1 | reverse complement strand
AAGCTAAGCCTCACAGCGCCGATGGTACTGCAGGGGGGACCCTGTGGGAGAGTAGGACACCGCCGGACTCCTTTTAGACAAGAAGGCCACCCAATGCTGGGTGGCCTTCTTGCGTTAACGCGCAGGTGCTGCGTCAGCGGGCCAGACGCGCCTCGAGCGTCGCCGCTGTCTCGCGCACCGCGTTCGCCAGTACGACCTCCGCACCGTCGGCGTCGGCCCAGGTGACCGCGACCGCGGCGACCGGCCAGCCGGCGACGTCGCGCACGACGGCGCCCACCGAACGCAGGCCTTCCGCGACCTCCCCGTCCTCCGTCGCATACCCCCGAGAGCGTACGTCCCGGAGGAGTTCGCGCAGCTCCCCGGGGTGGCGGGGACCTCGTCCGGTGCGGTCGGAGAATGCCGACGACGCCGGGTACAGCGCGCGTACCTGTTCGCGGGGGAGAGCGGCGAGCATCGCCCGCCCGGTCGCCGTCAGGTGCGCGGGGAGGCGCACGCCGACGTCGGTCACCAGGGCGGGCCGCCGCGGCGCACGCTCCTCGACGATGTACAGCACGTCCCCGCCGCTCATGACCGCCAGGTGCGCGCTCTCCCCGAGCTGGTCGGAGAGCCCGGCGATGAGCGGACGGCCGAGCCGTGCCAACGGCTGCTGCCGGGCGTAGCCTCCAGCCAGCTCGAAGGCCGATGTCCCGAGTCCCCACCGGCGCTCCTCGCGGAGGTGCAGCACGAAGCCGTGGGTGGCGAGCGTGCGCAGCAGGTGATAGACCGTCGATCGCGGAAGCGTCAGCTCGCGGGCGATCGCGGACGCGGCCACCGGCGCCGGCCGGCCCGCCAAGTAGCTCAGGATGCGCAGGGTCTGCGCCGCGGCAGGCACCTGGGCGTCAGCGGTCTCGGAGATGTCTGGGATCACAGACAAAGGTTGCCACGAAGCCGTGTGCACGTCGACCCCGCGGGTGTGGAATCGAGACATGAGCGATCCAGCCCCTGTCCTCGTCGGCGCCGCCCCCCTTTCCCCGGCCGAGGTCGTCCGCGTCGTCCGTCACGATGTGCCCGTTGTCGTCGACCCCGCGGCGCTGGCCAGAGTCGCCGAGACCCGGCGTGTGATCGACGGCCTCGCCGCGGACCCGCACCCGCATTACGGGGTGTCCACGGGCTTCGGTGCCCTGGCGACGACGTTCATCGCTCCGGAACGGCGACTGCAGTTGCAGGCGAGCCTCATCCGCTCCCACGCCGCGGGAACCGGCGCCGAGGTCGAGCGGGAGGTCGTACGCGGGCTCCAGGTGCTGCGCCTCCAGACGCTCGCGTCCGGCCGCACCGGGGTTCGCCCCGTCGTGGTCGAGACGTACGCCGCGCTGCTCAACGCGGGCATCGTGCCGGTGGTCCGCGAGTACGGCTCGCTGGGGTGTTCCGGGGATCTCGCGCCCCTCGCCCACATCGCCCTCGCGGCCATGGGCGAGGGCGATGTGCGCGACAGCGCGGGCCGGCTCGTCCCGGCGGCCGACGCCCTCGCGGACGCTGGCATCGAGCCGCTCACGCTCGTGGAGAAGGAGGGCCTCGCCCTCATCAACGGCACCGACGGGATGCTCGGCACGCTGGTGCTCGCGCTCCACGATCTGGAGACGCTGCTCCTGACGGCGGATGTGGCGGCGGCGATGTCGGTGGAGTCGCAGCTCGGCACCGATGCGGTGTTCGCCGCCGATCTCATGGCGCTGCGTCCGCAGGCGGGGCAGGCGGTATCCGCCGGTTACCTCCGGGCGCTGCTCGCCGGGTCGCCGATGGTCGCGAGCCACAAGGGCCCGGAAGACGGCCGTGTCCAGGACGCGTACTCCCTGCGCTGCTCGCCGCAGGTGCACGGCGCCGCGCGCGACACGCTCGGGTATGCCGAAATGATCGCGGAGCGCGAGCTCTCCAGTGTCATCGACAACCCCGTCATCACCCTCGACGGCCGCATCGAGTCCAACGGCAACTTCCACGGAGCGCCCGTCGCCGCGGTCCTCGACTTCCTGGCGATCTCGATCGCCGACGTCGCCTCCGTGTCCGAGCGGCGCACCGACCGCGCGCTGGATCCGGCCCGCAGCCACGGGCTCCCGCCGTTCCTCGCGGCGGAGGTCGGGGTCGATTCCGGGCTGATGATCGCGCAGTACGCGGCGGCCGGCATCGTCTCCGAGCTCAAGCGTCTCGCGGTTCCCGCCTCGGTCGACTCCATCCCCTCCTCGGCGATGCAGGAGGACCACGTCTCGATGGGCTGGGCCGCAGCACGGAAGCTGCGTCGGGCGATCGACGGCCTCTCCCGCGTCCTCGCGATCGAGATCCTCACCGCCGCCCGCGCGCTGGATCTCCGCGCGCCGCTGGAGGCAGGCCCGGCGACCGGCGCCGTGCGCGACCTCGTCCGCACGGTCGCCGCCGGCCCCGGCCCTGACCGCCACCTCTCGCCCGAGATGGAAGCCGTGACCGCCCTCGTCCAGTCGGGTGCCATCGCCCGTGTCGCAAAGGAGCACATGCATGACTGAGGAGAACGCAGCGCGCACGGTACGCGCAGCCCGCGGTGCCGAGCGCACCGCCAAGAGCTGGGGCGCCGAGGCGGCCAAGCGCATGCTCATGAACAACCTCGATCCCGAGGTCGCCGAGCACCCGGAAGACCTGGTGGTCTACGGCGGGACGGGCAAGGCGGCGCGTAGCTGGGCGGCGTACGAGGCGATCGTCCGCACGCTCGACGAGCTGGAGCCGGATGAGACGCTGCTCGTCCAGTCCGGCAAGCCGGTGGGCGTGTTCCGCACCCACGAGTGGGCGCCGCGCGTGCTCATCGCCAACTCGAACCTCGTGGGCGACTGGGCGACCTGGCCGGAGTTCCGCCGTCTGGAGGAGCTGGGGCTGACCATGTACGGCCAGATGACCGCCGGCTCCTGGATCTACATCGGCACGCAGGGCATCCTGCAGGGGACGTACGAGACGTTCGCCGCGGTCGCCCGCTCGCTCGGGCGCGATTCCCTGCGGGGGACGCTGACACTGACGGCCGGTGCGTGCGGGATGGGCGGGGCGCAGCCCCTCGCCGTGACCCTCAACGAGGGCGCGGTCCTGATCGTGGACGTCGACGAGACGCGGCTGGCCCGCCGTGTGGAGCATCGGTACCTCGACGAGTACACCACCGACCTCGATGCGGCGGTGGCCCGGGTCGTCGCGGCGAAGGACGCCGGTCACGCCCTCTCGGTCGGCGTCGTGGGCAATGCCGCGGAGATCTTCCCTGAGCTCCTGCGGCGGGGCGTGCCCATCGACGTGGTCACCGACCAGACCAGCGCCCACGACCCCCTCGCGTACCTGCCGATCGGTGTCGACGTGGCCCGGTGGAAGAAGGAGGCGGCGCGCGATCCCGAGGAGTTCACCCGGCGGTCGAGGGAGTCGATGGCCGCCCACGTCGCCGCGATGGTCGGCTTCCAGGACGCGGGGGCGGCCGTGTTCGACTACGGCAACTCGATCCGCGCGGAGGCGCAGCTCGGCGGCTTCGACCGGGCGTTCGCGTTCCCCGGATTCGTCCCCGCCTACATCCGCCCGCAGTTCGAGGAAGGGCGAGGACCGTTCCGCTGGGTGGCGCTGTCCGGAGACCCGGAGGACATCTTCAAGACGGACCGCGCGATCGCCGAGCTCTTCCCCGAGGACACCGCCCTGCACCGCTGGCTCGACAAGGCGGGGTCGGCCGTCCACTTCGAGGGCCTGCCGGCGCGTATCTGCTGGCTGGGCTACCAGGAGCGGCACCTCGCCGGACTGAAGTTCAACGAGATGGTCGCCTCGGGAGAGCTGTCCGCGCCGATCGTCATCGGCCGCGACCACCTCGACTCCGGCTCCGTCGCATCGCCGTACCGGGAGACCGAGGCGATGAAGGACGGTTCCGACGCGATCGCCGACTGGCCGCTGCTCAACGCCCTCCTCAACACCGCCTCCGGGGCGTCGTGGGTGTCGCTGCACCACGGCGGCGGGGTGGGGATCGGACGCTCGATCCACGCCGGGCAGGTCACGGTGGCGGACGGTTCGGCTCTCGCGGCGGAGAAGCTCGCCCGGGTGCTGACGAACGACCCCGGTACCGGTGTCATGCGGCACGTGGACGCCGGGTACGACCACGCCAAGGAGGTCGCCCGCGACCGCGGACTGAAGGTGCCGATGCTGTGACGACGACGCTCATCTCCGGGATCGGGGAGCTGACGACCAACGTCGCCGCCGGGGGCGACCCGACCGGCACGCTCCGCGAGGCGGCCGTGCTGATCGACGGCGCGCGGATCGCGTGGGTGGGCTCGTCGGCCACGGCTCCCGCGGCGGATGAGGTCGTCGACGCCGGGGGTCGGGCCGTGATCCCCGGATTCGTCGACAGCCACAGCCACCTCGTCTTCGGCGGCGATCGGGCGGCGGAGTTCGAGGCGCGCATGGCGGGGCAGCCGTACGCGGCGGGCGGCATCCGCTCGACGGTGCAGGCGACGCGGGCGGCGACCGACGACGAGCTGCGCGCCCGACTGCACGGGTTCATCGAGGAGCTGCGGACGCAGGGCACCACCACGGTCGAGATCAAGAGCGGTTACGGTCTCGCCGTCGCGGAGGAGGAGCGCCTCGTGCGCCTCGCCGCCGAGGTGACGTCGGAGGTCACGTTCCTCGGCGCGCACGTGGTCCCGGTCGAGTACGCCGACGATCCCGATGCCTATGTCGACCTCGTCGTGGGGCCGATGCTCGACGCCTGCGCCCCGCACTCCCGGTGGATCGATGTCTTCTGCGAGACCGGCGCCTTCACGGTGGCGCAGTCGCGACGGATCCTGGAGGCGGGCAGGGCCCGGGGCCTTGCTCCTCGGGTGCATGCGAGCCAGCTCGGTCCGGGCGACGGCGTGCGGATGGCGGTCGAGCTGGGGGCGGCATCGGTGGATCACGGCACCTACCTCACCGACGCGGACATCGCCGCGCTCGCCGCATCGGACACGGTGCTCACGCTGCTGCCCGGCGTGGAGTTCTCCACGCGCCAGCCCTATCCGGATGCGCGCAGGCTCCTCGACGCGGGTGTGACGGTCGCGCTGGCGTGCGACACGAACCCGGGGTCCAGCTTCACCTCGTCCATGGCCTTCTGCATCGCCATCGCCGTGCGGGACATGGGCATGACCACGGCGGAGGCGGTCTGGGCCGCCACCGCCGGCGGGGCGCGGGCACTGCGGCGCGACGACATCGGCCGGATCGCCCCCGGGGCGCGCGCCGACCTCGTGCTGCTCGACGCCCCCTCCCGCGTGCATCTGGCGTATCGCCCGGGTGTGCCGCTGGTGCAGCGCGTCTGGAAGGACGGGGCGGCCGTCGTCTGAGGGCGGCTCGGGCTAGCGTGCCGCGAGGCCCGCGAGCAGCTCGAGCACGCAGAGGGCGGCGAGCCGCACGGTGCGACCGTCCTCGGCGTCCGCGGTCGCGTCGACCTCGGCGATGTCGGCGCTCGCGACCCGCGGATCGGCGGCGACCGCCCGGGTGAGGGCGCGCAGCTCCCACGCGGCCAGGCCTCCCGGGACGCTGGCCGGGCACCCCGGTGCGACCGCGCGGTCGCACACGTCCACGTCGATGTCGAGGTGCACCCGGGCGGCGTCGCCCGCGCCCGCGATCTCGACGGCCTCGGCCACGACGTCGGCGATGCCGCGACGGCGCACGTCGTCGAGGGTGACGACCCGGATGCCCCAGTCGGCCGCGCGGCGGGCGTACGCGGCGGAGTTCGCGAAGTCGGCGAGGCCGATCTGCACGATCCGGGTGGGGTCGATGCGTGCGGTGGGGAGGGCGGACGCCGCCGGGGCGTCTTCGACGAGTCGCCGCACCGGCGTGCCGTTGGAGACGCCGTCGCGCAGGTCGAAGTGGGCGTCGAACGTGATCAGGCCCGTCGCCCGGGCGCCGAGCGCGACCGGATAGGTGAGGGAGTTGTCGCCGCCGAGGGCGATGACGAGGTCTGACGCTCCCGCGAGTTCCCGGACCCGCTCGATCGTCCGCGCCTCTCCCGCGTCGCCGTCCGGCTCCGGCACGTCCCCGGCGTCCGCGATGCGGAGCACCTCGTCCAGGTCGATCGTCGGTGGGCCGAGGACCGTCGTGCCGTAGCGGGGGAGCGCCTCGCGGATCGCGGCCGGGGTCGCGTGCGCCCCGGTCGGGGACAGGGAGGTGCGCCAGGTCGGGACGCCGAGCAGCACCGCATCGGCCGTGCCCTCGAACGCGGGCCAGGCGCCGGCGCGCGGCCACAGCGGATCGTGGGACAGTGCCATGTCAGACTCCCGGGATCAGGGCGTGGGCGACGGTGAAGATCGCGAGGCCGGCGAGGGCGCCGACGACGGTGCCGTTCAGGCGGATGTACTGCAGATCGCGGCCGACCATGAGCTCGATCTTCTCGGTGGTCTCGGCGGGATCCCAGCGCTCCACGGTGTCGGTGATGATCGAGGCGATGTCGTGCCGGTACCGGTCGACGAGGAAGACAGCCGCATCGGAGACCCACGTGTCGACGCGGCGCTGCAGGGCGGCGTCGGTCGTGAGCCGCTCGCCGACCTCCTGCAGCGCCTGCACGGCGCGACGGCGCAGCCCGCTCTCCGGGTCGGCGAGGGAGGTGAGGAGTCCGTTCTTGGCGGTGTTCCACGCCTCTGCGGCGAGGGCGCCGACGCGCGGGCTGTCGAAGAGCGCGGCCTTGGCGTTCTCCAGCTTCTCGCGCGTCGCGGGATCGTTCTGCAGGGCGTCCGCGAGGCGGGACAGGTACCCGTCGATCGCGAGGCGGGCCGGATGCTGCGGGTCGGCCTGCACGGCGCGGACGAACTTGACCGCCTCGTTGTACACGGTGTCGTCGATGAGGCGGTGCGCGATCTTCGGCATCCATCCGGGGAGCCGCCGGGAGACGAGTCCGGTGAAGGAGGCCGCGTTGGCGTCGAGCCATCGCCCGATGCTGTCCACCGCGAGGTCGACGGCACCGTGGTGCGCCTCCGCCTCCACGATCTTCTCCAGCCACGCCCCGGCGGGCGGCCCCCACTCCGGCGCGACGAGATGCTCGCGCGCGAGGTCGGCGAGGAGATCGCGCACGTCGTCGTCGCTCAGGGCGTTCAGCACGGCCGTCGCGACCGTCGCCCCCTCTGCCGCCACGCGCTCGGCATGCGGGGTCTCGCGAAGCCACTCCCCGGCGCGGAGGGCGATCGCGGTGCTGGTCAGCTTGGTGCGCACGACGTCGGCGGCGAGGAAGTTCGTCTCCACGAACTCGCCCAGCGTGCGGCCGATCTCGTCCTTGCGGTTCGGGATGATCGCGGTGTGCGGGATGGGCAGGCCGAGCGGACGGCGGAACAGCGCGGTCACCGCGAACCAGTCCGCCAGCGCGCCGACCATGCCGCCCTCCGCCGCGGCGCGGACGTACGCGAGCCCGCCGACCCGCTCCTGGAACGCGAAGGCGACGACGAAGGCGAGGGCCATGAAGATCAGCGCCCCGAGCGCGACGGCCTTCATCCGCCGCAGCGCGCGCCGGCGCTCCTGGTCGGCGACGGAGAGCAGCGTCGTGGGTGTTCGCGGCATGACGTCATCCTTTCACGGGGCGAGTAGCCTCGATACGTGATCGAAGACATCAAGAAGCGCGCCCTGCACCGCACCAGCATCCTCGAGGGTCAGATGCGCGGCGTCGCGCGGATGATCGAGAACGAGGAGTACTGCATGGACATCATCACGCAGTCCCGCGCGATCCAGCGCTCCCTCGAGTCGCTCAACCGTCTGCTGCTGGAGAACCACCTGCGCACGCACGTCACCCACATGTTCGAGGACGGTGGCGAGGAGCGCGACAAGGCCGTCGGCGAGCTCCTCAAGGCGTTCGACTTCGACCGCAAGTAGCGGCCGGCGGGGGACGCCTCTCAGGCGACCGCGTACCCGTCGGCGACCGCCAGCGCCTCCTCGATCGCTGCCAACCCCCGCACCAGCTCCGCCTCCTCGATCACCAGCGGCGGAGCGATGTGCACGCGGTGGAAGTGCGTGAAAGGCCAGACCCCTGCCCGCTTCGCGGCGGCGGCGAACGCCGTCATCGGGGCGGCGTCGGCACCGCTCGCGTTGAACGGCACCAGCGGCTCCCTGGTCTCCTGATCCCGCACGAGCTCCACCGCCCAGAACAGCCCGCGACCGCGCACCTCGCCCACGCTCGGATGCGACTGCGCCCACGAGCGCAGGGTCGGACCGACGACCCGCTCGCCGAGGTCGCGCACCCGTTCCAGGATGCCGTCGCGGCGGAACACCTCGAACGTGGCCACACCGGCCGCGCAGGCGAGAGGGTGCCCGGAGTACGTCAGTCCGCCCGCGAACGGGACGGTGTCGAAGGCCGCCGCGATGCGGTCGGAGATCACGACGCCGCCGAGGGGCACGTAGCCCGAGTTCACGCCCTTCGCGAAGGTGATCAGGTCGGGGCGGCCCTCGAAGGCATCGATCCCGAACCACTCGCCGAGCCGGCCGAATCCCACCATCACCTCGTCCGCGATGAAGACGATCCCGTAGCGATCGCAGAGCGCGCGTACCCCGGGCAGATAGCCGGGCGGCGGAAGCAGCACGCCGTTGGTGCCGACGACCGTCTCGACGATGATCGCGGCGATGGTCTGCGGTCCCTCGAGCTGGATGGTCTGCTCCAGATGCGCGAGGGCGCGCTCCGTCTCCTGCTCGGTCGTCTCGCTGTGGAACGGGGAGCGGTAGAGGTACGGTCCGAAGAACCGCACGGCCCCGGTGTCCGTGACGTCGTTCGCCCAGCGGCGCGGGTCGCCGGTGAGGGAGATCGCGGTCGCGGTCGAGCCGTGGTAGCTGCGGTACATCGACAGCACCTTCCGGCGGCCCGTGGCCTGCCGGGCCATGCGCACCGCGTACTCGTTCGCCTCCGCGCCGCCATTCGTGAAGAACACCTTCTCGAACCCGTCGGGAGCGACCTCGGCGATGAGACGGGCGAGCTCCCCGCGCACATCGTTGGCCATCGACGGCTGGATGGTCGCGAGCCGCCCGGCCTGCTGCTGGATCGCGGCGACGAGGTCCGGGTGCTGGTGGCCGAGGTTGAGGTTCACCAGCTGGCTGGAGAAGTCGAGGTAGGCGGTGCCCTCGTAGTCCCAGAACGTCGAGCCCCGACCGGTGGCGACCGGCAGCGGGTCGATCAGCGCCTGCGCGCTCCAGGAGTGGAAGACATGGGCGCGGTCGTCGGCGCGCACCTGCGCCTCGGCGTCCGAGGCGGGGAGCGGGAAGGTGAGTCCGTGGCGGTCGGTGAAGGTCGTCATCGTGATCGCTCCTCGTCAGTGGTTGCTCGGGAAGCCGAGGTCGATCTGCGACGGGGTGTGGTCGGGCCACCGCGTCGTCACGACCTTTGACCGCGTGTAGAAGTGCACCGACTCCGGGCCGTAGATGTGCGCGTCGCCGAAGAGCGAGTCCTTCCACCCGCCGAACGAGTATGCGCCGATGGGCACCGGGATCGGGACGTTGACGCCGACCATGCCGACCTCGATGTCGAACTCGTACTGCCGCGCCGTCCCGCCGTCGCGCGTGAAGATCGCGGTCCCGTTGCCGTAGGCGTTCGCGTTGACGAGCGCGACCGCCTCCGCGTAGGAGCCCACGCGCACGACGGACAGGACCGGGCCGAAGATCTCGTCGTCGTAGACGCGCATGCCGGGCGTGACGTCGTCGATCAGGCTCACCCCGAGGAAGAAGCCGTCGCCGTCGAACCGCTTCGTGGTGCCGTCGACGACGACCGTGGCGCCCTCCCCGGGGGCCTCTGTGACGTAGGAGGCGACCCGGTCACGGTGCTCCGCGGTGATGAGGGGCCCCATCTCGCTCGCCGCATCCGTGCCGGGGCCGATCGAGAGGCCGTCGATGCGGCGGGCGATCGCGGCGACGAGGTCGTCGGCGATGTCGCCCACCGCCACGAGCACGGACACCGCCATGCAGCGCTCGCCCGCGGAGCCGTAGGCTGCGGAGACGGCGGCGTCGGCGGCCGCGTCGATGTCGGCGTCGGGCATCACGACCATGTGGTTCTTCGCGCCGCCGAGCGCCTGGACCCGCTTCCCGGCGGCGGACGCCCGTCCGTAGATCGACCGGGCGATCGGGGTCGAGCCGACGAAGCTCACCGCCTGCACCTGCGGGGAGCCGAGGAGCGCGTCGACGGCCTCCCGGTCGCCGTGCACGACGTTGAGGACGCCGTCCGGGAGACCGGCCTCGCGGAAGAGCCGTGCGAGCCAGACCGCGGCGGACGGATCCTTCTCGCTGGGCTTGAGGACGACGGTGTTGCCGCACGCGATCGCGGAGGCGACCATCCACAGCGGCACCATGACCGGGAAGTTGAACGGGGTGATGGCCGCGACCACGCCGACCGGCTGCTTCACGGAGTGCACGTCGACCCCGCGGGCGACCTGCTCGCTGCGCTCGCCCTTGAGCAGGTGCACGAGCCCCGCGGCGAACTCGACGTTCTCGATGCCCCGGGACACCTCGCCGGCCGCGTCGGACAGGACCTTCCCGTGCTCGGACGTGACGATGGCGGCGAGCTCGTCCGTCCGTTCCTTGAGGAGCTGACGGAGCCGGAAGAAGACGTCGGCGCGTTTGATGAGGCTCGTCTCCCGCCACGCCGGCAGGGCGGCAGCAGCGGCGGCCACCGCGGCGTCGACCTCGGTGGCCGAGGCCAGTGCGACCTCTTTCGTGACGGCACCTGTCGCCGGGTCGAAGACGGGGCCGCGGCGCGCCGCCTCGGCGGTCTCGGTGCCGTTGATGACGTGACGGACGATGTCCACGGGTGCTCCTTCGCAGAGGGGATCGCGTCTCGCACACTCTGACCGAGGGTCGCTACGCTGGGGTTCGGCCCATGCTGACAGGAAACGGAGCGCGTGCGGAGTGGCAGAGCGTCAGGACTTCTCGGTGGATCGGACAGATCGTCCGGATCGATCGCCTTCGGTGCTGCGTGTCGGGGACGTGCTCGCGCTTCCCGCGGTGCAGGCGGGGGCGCCGACCGTCCTCGTCGGGGGCCCGGCGCTCGACGCCGGGGTGCGGTGGGTCCACGCCTCGGACAGCGCCGCCGTCGCCCGCCTGCTCGACGGCGGCGAGCTGCTGCTCACGACCGGCGCGGCCTGGCCGACGAACCCCGCAGCGCTGCGCGTGCTCGTGGCGGAGCTGGCGGCGGTGGGGGTGTGCGGCATCGTCGTCGAACTCGGCCCGCGGATGCCCCGCGTCCCGGTCGCGGTCGTCGAGGCCTGTGCCGCCTCGGGCCTCGCCCTGATCGCGCTCGGGGTGGAGGTCAAGTTCGTCGCGGTGACCGAGGCCGTGCACCGCGCGCTGATCGAGGCCCAGACCGTGGCGCTCCGCGAGCGTCAGCGCCTGCACGACCTCTTCACCACCCTCAGCCTCCGCGGCGCGCCGGCCGACCTCATCGTGTCCGAGGTCGCCCGCGCGCTCGACGCCCCGGTCCACCTCGAGAATCCGGCGGGGGAGGTCGTGGCGGTCGAAGCGCTCCGCGCCGCGGTCGGTGAGGCCCTCCGCCAGGCGGAGCGGGGCGGCGATCGGGTGCCCGTGCAGGCGCGCGGTGTGCGCTGGGGCTGGCTCATCGCGGCGGAGGGTCCGCCGCACCCCGCCGGTCGGTCCACGGTCCTGGAGCTGGGAGCGACGGCCCTCGCCTTCGGCTGCCTCGCTGATGGCGAGGGGGCGTGGACCGTGCTCGCCCATCGCAGCCTCGTCGAGGATCTTCTCGGTGCGCGGTTCGCCCGCGAGGAAGACGTCGAGGTCCGGCTCCGGAGACTCGGGCTCGACCTCTCGGGCGGGACCGTCTCCGGCCTCGTCTTCCGCACGGACGAGGACGCGGGGACGCTCGTCGCCCGCGCGCGTGCGGCGGGGCTGTCCGCGGTGGGGGCCCGGCGGGGAGCGGACCTGGTCCTGCTCCTGGCCGCCGGATCCGACGCGCTGACCGATGCCGTCCTCGCGCACCTCTCGGACGGCGCGCCCGTGACCGTCGGACCGAGCGCCGAAGGCGTCCGCGGCCTCCTGGCCTCGATCCGCGCCGCGCTCGACCTCGCCGCACGGCCGTCCGGGGGCGACGTGCCGGCGGTCCGCCGCGTCGCCGACCGGCCCCTCGAACGCCTCGTATCCGCTCTGCGCGACGACCGGCGGCTCCAGGCGCACAGCGAGCAGATGCTGGAGCCGCTCGTCCGTCACGACCGGGATCGCCGCGGAGACCTGCTCGCGGTCCTCGCTGCCCTCGTCGCGCACCCCGGCAACCGCTCCGCGGCGGCGGCCGCGAGCCATCTCTCGCGCTCGGTGTTCTATCAGCGCCTCGCGCTCATCGGCGACCTGCTCGGCGCGGATCTGGACGACGGGGAGACCCTCGCCGCCCTGCACCTCGCCCTCCTCGCCCGCCGTCGCGAGGAGACGCGGCCGCGCTGAGACCGACCGTCAGCGCGTGCCCCAGGCGAACTGCTGCTTCTGGAGCTTCGCGTAGATGAAGGTCTCGGTCGACACCACGCCCGGGATCGGCCGGATGCGATCGTTGACGAGGGCCAGCAGATGGTCGTCGTCCTCGCACACCGCCTCGACGAGCACGTCGAACGATCCGACCGTGATCACGACGTAGTCGACCTCGTCGATGTCGGCGATCGCCTCGGCCACGCCTCGGGCGTCCCCGGCGACCTTGACGCCGACCATCGCCTGCCGGTGGAAGCCGAGCTGCATGGGATCGGTCACCGCGACGATCTGCATCACTCCGGACTCGGTGAGCCGCTGCACGCGCTGCCGGACGGCGGCCTCGCTCAGGCCGACGATCCGGCCGATCTCGGAGTACGAGCGCCGCCCGTCCTCCTGCAGCATCTCGACGATGGTCTTGGAGATCGCGTCGAGGGTATGGTCCTTCTTCGACGGTGCCATGGTGTGATCTTGGCACCGCGGACGGTCGTGGACAACGGGGTGTGCGTGCGCCCGCTCAGGCCTCGATCGGGCCCAGCCAGGCGCTCGCCGCGGTGGCGTGCGCCGACTCCGGGTCGGAGGGATGGAACGCGCCGGCGAGGACGTCGCGATACAGCCGGGAGAGCTCGTTGGCGCTGAAGTACGAGCCGCCGCCGGCCACCAGCATGGCCTCGTCGACGACGTGCTTGGCCATCGTCACCGCGCGATGCTTGACGCCCGAGAGCGCGGGGAACCAGCCCGCGCCGCGGTCCGCGCGCTCGTCGACATCGCGGGCGAGTACGGCGATCTGCGGAGGGAGGGCGTCGTAGGCGAGGGCCATGTCGGCGATCCGCCAGCGGATGTCCGGATCCTGGCTGTACGCGGCGCCGCTCTTCTTGGAGCGACGCCGATGGGCCGTCGCCACGGCCAGCTCGAGGGCCCGCCGGGCGATTCCGGTGTAGACGGAGGCGAGGAGGATCTCGAAGACCGCGAAGATGCCGAAGACGATCGGGTCGGGGCTCGGGCCGGGGTCGATCCGCCGCACGACGTGCGCCGCCTCCGCGACGGCCCCGTTGAGGCGCGTGGTCCGGCTCTGGGTGCCGCGCATGCCGAGGGTGTCCCAGTCGTCGGCGGTGGTGACCGCGGACGTGCGGTCGACGAAGGCGAACACGAGCTTCGGCGCGTCCGGGCTCGTGGTGTCGAGCCCGTGCAGGCCGAGCTTCGTCCACACCGGGGCGAGCGAGGTGAAGATCTTGGTGCCGGTGAAGGCGTAACCCCCGGCGCCGTCCGGGACCGCCGCCGTGTCGCTCCCGAACAGCACGAGGTCGTTGCCGCCCTCGCTGATGCCGAACGCGAAGACCTCGCCGGCCACGGCGCCGTCCTGCACGAACTCGAGACCGGGGACCCCGCGGTCCGAGAAGACCTTGGCGACGCCGGTCCAGACGAGGTGCATGTTGATCGCCAGGGCAGTTGCGGGCGCGGCGCCCGCGAGCCGCTGCTGGAGGAGGGCGGCCTGCTCGAGGCCGAGTCCCGCGCCGCCGCGCTCCCGCGGCACGAGGATCGACAGGTAGCCGGCCGCGCGGAGCTCATCGAGGTCGGCCTGGGGGAAGGTGTTCTCCCTGTCGTGGAGGGGGGCGCGCTCGCGGATGCGGTCGAGTAGGTCGTCGGGGAGATACGCCGACGGGTCGAAGTCGTTCATGCCAGAGCCTCCAGGAGCTGTCGGATGGATTCCTCCGGGCGGTCGCGATGCACCGAGTGGCCGGCGCCGGCGACGACCGACAGGGAGATGCGGGGGTTGCTCGCGAGCACCTCGTCGGCGAGGGCCCCGGTGAAGATGCTGGAGACGGTGGGATCGCCGCCGATCACGTGCGTGGGCACCGTCAGGCGGGCTGCGTGTGCACGGACGTCCCACGGCTGGTTCTGTGCGCTCGTCTGCTCGACCGCCCACACGCTCGCCCGCCGGACGGCGTCGACCTTGAGCTCCTGGTCCTGCGGGTGCCAGTGCGGGTGCTCCTGCCGCACCGCGTCGAGGCGGTTGTCGGCGAAGGCGCGTTCCTGGCTGCGGCGGACGTCGGCCGCGTCCTGCTGGACGACATGGATCGCGGGATCGATGAGGACGAGGCGTCGTGTCCAGTCCGCGTCGTCCGCGGCGGCCACCGTCCCGGCGGCGCCGCCGAGCGAGTGTCCGACGACGGCATCCCAGGCGCCCGCACCGGGAGGGCGCGTGGCGGCGAGGTCCGCGGCGTACGCTGCGACGGAGTAGTCGAGCATGCGCGGGGCGTCTCCGTGGCCGCGCAGGTCCACCGCCGTCGCGTGCCAGCCGGCCGCTGCGAGGGCGTCGCCGAGCCGCCACATGAGCGCGCCGGACGATCCCAGACCGTGCACGAGGAGGGCGCGTCGCGGCGCAGCGACATCGCCCCAGCTCAGGCGGGGGAGGGTGACGGGAGCGGACATGGCACCAGCCTACGACTGCGCCGGGGCGTGGCGGGCGGCGTCAGAGCGCGGGCTCCAGAGGCGGCAGGTCGGCCGCGATGCGGAGCACCCGCGCGGCGGCCTCGTGTCCGGCGGCCAGGCGGGTCTCGAGGTCGGCGCCGTCGAGCGTCGCGGCGAGGAACCCGGACGCGAAGGCGTCGCCGGCACCGACGGGCTCGACGACATCGACCACCGGCGCGGGAACGAACACCGGGTCCGCGTCGCCCGCGAACGCCGTCGCGCCGACGTCGCCGTCCTTGACGACGAGTAGGCGGCAGTGCGGGAGGTGGGCGCGGATCTCCGCTGCTGTGGCGGTCCCCCAGATGCGCTCGGCCTCGTCGCGGCCGACGAAGGCGATGTCGGCGGCGTCGGCCAGACGAGCCAGGGTGGCGGCCGCCTCTTCCGGGCTCCACAGCGCCCGGCGGTCGTTGACGTCGAACGAGACGACGGCTCCGGCGGTGCGCGCGTCGGCGAAGAGCTGGTCGACCATCGCCAGGCACGTCGCGGACAGCGCCGGGGTGATGCCCGTGGTGTGCACGATGCGCACGCCGGCGAGCTGCGCGGGGGACAGGAACCCCGGTGCCATGCGCGAGGCGGCCGAGCCGCGGCGGTAGTAGTAGACGGCCGACGACTCCACGCCGGGATCCTTGAACATCACACCGGTCGGTGCCTCGGCGTCGATTTCGGTCCACAACTCGACGCGACGCCGTTCCAGCTCGGCGGTGAGACGTCGGCCGAGGGGATCGTCGCCGAGGCGGGAGGCCCAGGCGGCGCGGTGGCCCGCGGCCGCCACGCCGACCGCGACGTTCGCCTCCGCGCCCGCGTGCGTGATCGACGCCGTGTCGGCGGACGCGAGGTCGGCGCCGGTGGGAGTGATCAGCGCCATCGACTCGCCGACGCACACGATCGCGGGGGAGGAGGACGGGACGGAGGGGCTCATGAGGGGGTGACCGCCAGGGGCTCGGTATCGGGATGGGGGCTCGCGTCGCGGTGACGCAGATCGGGGAAGGAGCGCACGAACACGATCGAGACGAGCAGTCCGACGCCCGCGAAGATGGTGGCGGCCAGGTAGGCGCCGCGCCAGTCGCCGACGTCGACGAGGAAGCCGGCGACCGCCGATCCGGCTGCGGCGCCGATGAGCTGGCCGGTGCCCGCCCAGCCGAAGGCCTCGGCGGTCTCGCTGAACTTCACGCTGGCCGTGGTGATGGCGAACAGCACCGCGAGGGCGGGAGCGATGCCGATGCCGGCGAGGATGAGCGTGCCGCCCAGCCAGAAGACGTTGAGCATCACCATCGTGAGGGCCAGGCCCACGGTGACGATGAGCAGGCGGCGCGCCATGGCCCACGGGCCGATCGGGATGTGGCCGAAGGCGAGACCGCCGGCCAGGCTGCCGGCGGAGAAGACGGCGAGGATGAGGCCCGCCGCGAGGCTGCCGTGCTCGAACGTCGCGACCACGCCGACCTCGACCGCCGAGCAGGCGCCGATGAGGAGGAAACCGATGACCGTCGCGAGGAGCACGGGCGGCTTGAGGACGACCTTGCCCAGCGCATTGCGGCTGCGGGGGATGCGCACGCGGCCGACCTCGGGGGAGAGGATGAACCACGCGCCGCCGGCGACGAGGACGATCGCCACCAGGAGCAGACCCTCCATGGTGCCGACCTGGGTGGAGACGAGGGTGATGACCACCGGGGCCAGCACCCAGATGATCTCCTGCAGGGACGCGTCGAGGGAGAACAGCGGCGTGAGCTGGCCGGCGTTCACGAGCTTGGGGTAGATCGTGCGGACGGCCGCCTGCACGGGCGGGGTCGACAGGCCGGCGATCATGCCGAGAGCCATGTAGCCGGGGACGGAGAGCGGCAGCAGCCCGAGACCGAGCACGGCGATCACGCAGACGGACAGGGTGAGGGTCAGCACCCGCCGCATGCCCCAGGCGCCCATCCACCGGCTGGTGATGGGGCCGGCGACCGCCTGGCCGACGCTGGTCGCGGCGAGCACGAGGCCCGCCGATCCGTACGATCCGGTCTGCTGCTCGACGTGCAGCAGGATCGCCAAGGACATCATCCCGTTGGGGAAGCGCGCGGTGAGCTGGGCGGCGATCATGCGGCCCACTCCCGGCGTGCGAAGAAGATCCCGATAGCCCGCCACTCGACAACGGTACCGGGCGGCGGCGACGTCGGAGGGACGGGCCGACGACCGACACGCCGCGACACGCCGTGGACACGCCGACGGGCGAATTCCACAGGCCTGGGGATGTCGGAAGCCCCTCGTAGGGTGCCCCCTGTGGATGGATCTCTCACAGGCTCCTCCCAGCCGCGATTTCCCGCGGGTCGACGACCCCGGGAGAGGGGGTCCGCCTGTGGAAGAAACGGTGGACAACCTGTGTTGTATCTGTAGAGAGCGGTGGAAAAACTACACGGATGTAACTACTACCCCTTGTGGTCGCACCGAATGTCCGTCCCTATATGTAGTATTGAGATCCCGGCGGAGGTCTGCCGGAGAAACCAGAGATTTGAGGGGTTCAGATGTCGATCACGGTGTACACCAAGCCTTCCTGCGTCCAGTGCAACGCGACCTACCGTGCCCTGGATGCCAAGGGCATCGAGTACGAGATCCACGACCTGTCGGAGGACCCGACGGCCCTGGAGCAGGTCAAGGCGCTCGGCTACATGCAGGCGCCGGTCGTCGTCACGGACGAGGACCACTGGTCGGGCTTCCGTCCCGACAAGATCGACGAGCTCGCGTCCCGCCTGGCGTGAGCCTTCGGCGTCGCTCAGGGACCGGGGTGAATCATGCACCTAGTCGCTACCGCAGCGCCGCTCCTGGTCTACTTCTCGAGCGTGTCGGGTAACACCGCGCGCTTCATCGAGAAGCTCGGGCTCCCCGCCCGACGCATCCCCCTCCACCGGAACGAAGAGGACCTCGTCGTCGACGAGCCCTTCGTGCTGGTCACCCCCACCTACGGCGGGGGCGTCGGGCGCGGGGTCGAGAAGGGGGCCGTGCCCAAGCAGGTGATCCGGTTCCTCAACTACGAGCGCAACCGGCGCCACATCCGCGGGGTCATCTCCGCGGGCAACACCAACTTCGGCGACGCGTTCTGCCTCGCCGGCGACATCATCAGCCGCAAGTGCCACGTGCCTCACTTGTATCGGCTCGAGATCTTCGGCACACAGGACGACGTGGATCGCGTGAGCGACGGATTGGAACGACGGTGGAATCTTCAGTGACCGAGACAGTGGCATTCAAGGTGAACCCCGCGTACGAGGGCCTGGACTACCACGCGCTCAACGCGATGCTGAACCTGTACGACGCGAACGGGAAGATCCAGTTCGACGCCGACAAGCGCGCCGCGCGGGAGTACTTCCTGCAGCACGTGAACCAGAACACGGTGTTCTTCCACTCGCTCAAGGAGCGCCTGGACTACCTCGTGGAGAAGGAGTACTACGAGGGCGCTGTCATCGAGAAGTACTCGTTCGACTTCGTGCAGAAGCTCAACGACCTCGCCTACTCGAAGAAGTTCCGCTTCGAGACGTTCCTGGGTGCCTTCAAGTACTACACGAGCTACACGCTGAAGACGTTCGACGGCAAGCGCTACCTCGAGCGCTTCGAGGACCGCGTCGTGATGACCGCGCTCGCCCTGGCGGACGGCGACGAGAAGCTCGCCGTGAACCTCGTCGAGGAGATCATCTCCGGTCGGTTCCAGCCGGCCACCCCGACCTTCCTCAACGCGGGCAAGGCCCAGCGCGGCGAGCTCGTCAGCTGCTTCCTGCTGCGCATCGAGGACAACATGGAGTCGATCGCCCGCGGCATCAACTCCGCCCTGCAGCTCTCGAAGCGCGGCGGCGGCGTGGCCCTGCTGCTGTCGAACATCCGCGAGGCGGGCGCCCCGATCAAGCAGATCGAGAACCAGTCCTCGGGCATCATCCCCGTCATGAAGCTCCTCGAAGACAGCTTCAGCTACGCCAACCAGCTCGGCGCGCGTCAGGGTGCCGGTGCGGTGTACCTCAACGCCCACCACCCCGACATCATGCGCTTCCTCGACACGAAGCGCGAGAACGCGGACGAGAAGATCCGCATCAAGACGCTGTCGCTCGGTGTCGTGGTGCCGGACATCACGTTCGAGCTCGCCAAGAACGACGAGGACATGTACCTGTTCTCGCCGTACGACGTGGAGAAGGTCTACGGCGTCCCGTTCGGCGACATCTCGGTCACCGAGAAGTACCGCGAGATGGTCGACGACCCGCGCATCAAGAAGACCAAGATCAACGCCCGCGAGTTCTTCCAGACCGTCGCCGAGATCCAGTTCGAGTCCGGCTACCCGTACGTCATGTTCGAGGACACGGTCAACAAGGCCAACCCCATCAAGGGGCGCATCAACATGTCGAACCTCTGCAGCGAGATCCTGCAGGTGAACACGCCGACCACCTACAACGACGACCTGTCGTACAAGGAGATCGGCAAGGACATCTCCTGCAACCTCGGCTCGATGAACATCGCGCTGTCGATGGACGCCGACGACCTCGGCCAGACGGTCGAGACCGCGATCCGTGCGCTCACCGCGGTCAGCGACCAGAGCCACATCCGCTCGGTCCGCTCGATCGAGGACGGCAACGACCGGTCGCACGCGATCGGCCTGGGGCAGATGAACCTGCACGGCTACCTCGCCCGCGAGCACGTCTTCTACGGCTCGGAGGAGGGTGTCGACTTCACGAACATCTACTTCTACACCGTGCTGTTCCACGCGCTGCGCGCCTCGAACCAGCTCGCGATCGAGCGCGGCACGGCGTTCGACGGATTCGCCGACTCGACCTACGCGTCCGGCGAGTTCTTCGACAAGTACATCGACCGCGCCTGGGTCCCGGAGACCGAGAAGGTCAAGGAGCTCTTCGCCGGCAAGCACATCCCGACGCAGGAGGACTGGGTCCAGCTCAAGGCGTCGATCCAGGAGCACGGCATCTACAACCAGAACCTGCAGGCCGTGCCGCCGACGGGCTCGATCTCCTACATCAACAACTCGACCTCCTCGATCCACCCGATCGCCTCGAAGATCGAGATCCGCAAGGAAGGCAAGCTCGGTCGCGTCTACTACCCGGCGGCGTTCATGACGAACGACAACCTGGAGTACTACCAGGACGCGTACGAGATCGGCTACGAGAAGGTCATCGACACGTACGCCGCGGCCACGCAGCACGTCGACCAGGGCCTGTCGCTGACGCTGTTCTTCAAGGACACCGCCACCACGCGTGACATCAACAAGGCCCAGATCTACGCATGGCGCAAGGGCATCAAGACGATCTACTACATCCGTCTGCGTCAGCTGGCGCTCGAGGGCACCGACATGACCGAGTGCGTCTCGTGCATGCTCTGACACTTCGACAGGCTCAGTGACCCAGGAACTAGGACAAGAATGACTCCTCACTCCCCGCTCAAGCTGGTCTCCAGCGTGCAGGCGATCAACTGGAACCGCATCCAGGACGACAAGGACCTCGAGGTCTGGAACCGTCTGGTGAACAACTTCTGGCTGCCGGAGAAGGTGCCGCTGTCGAACGACGTGCAGTCGTGGAACACGCTCACCCCCGACGAGCAGCTGCTCACCATGCGGGTGTTCACCGGGCTCACGCTCCTCGACACGATCCAGGGCACCGTCGGCGCGGTGTCGCTGATCCCCGACGCGATCACGCCTCACGAGGAGGCCGTCTACACGAACATCGCGTTCATGGAGTCGGTGCACGCGAAGAGCTACTCCTCGATCTTCTCGACGCTCGCGTCGACGAAGGAGATCGACGAGGCGTTCCGCTGGTCCACGGAGAATGTGAACCTTCAGAAGAAGGCGCAGATCATCATGGACTACTACCAGGGAGACGACCCGCTCAAGCGCAAGGTCGCCTCCACGCTGCTGGAGTCGTTCCTGTTCTACTCGGGCTTCTACCTGCCGATCTACTGGTCGTCGAAGGCGAAGCTGACGAACACGGCCGACCTCATCCGCCTCATCATCCGCGACGAGGCCGTGCACGGGTACTACATCGGCTACAAGTTCCAGCGCGGACTCGAGACGGCCGACCAGGCGCGCAAGGACGAGCTCAAGGACTACACGTTCTCGCTGCTCTACGAGCTCTACGACAACGAGGTGCAGTACACGCAGGACCTCTACGACGGCGTCGGGCTGACCGAGGACGTCAAGAAGTTCCTGCACTACAACGCCAACAAGGCCCTGATGAACCTGGGCTACGAGGCGATGTTCCCCTCCAGTGTCACCAACGTGAACCCGGCGATCCTGTCGGCGCTCTCCCCGAACGCGGACGAGAACCACGACTTCTTCTCCGGCTCGGGCTCCTCCTACGTCATCGGCAAGGCCGAGGCCACGGAAGACGACGACTGGGACTTCTGAGCCCCCTTCGGAGAGAGCGTGATGTACGGCGTGAACACTAGTAGTGTGCGAACGATCGAGGAGATTCGCAAGACCGCACGGATCTTGGTTATTGATGATTCCGCGTTTCCGTTCAAATCTCAATTTGAGAAAGACGGCTATCATATCGAGCGCTGGGCGACCATCAAGAACCTCTCTCAGTTGACCGACGGTCACTATCATGTGATCTTGCTCGATATTCATGGTGTCGGATTAAATGTCGATCCCGACCGGCAGGGGATCGGAGTTTTGGCGCACATTAAAGAAACAAACCCGGCGCAGCCGGTGCTCGTGTACTCCGCGAAACCGCACGGTGTTCGCGCAATAGATCAGTTAAAGCTCGCCGATGGTGTTCTCGATAAGTCCCAAGCGTACGTTGATTACAAGTCAAGTATTGACCGTATTCTCACTGCACGCTCGACCCCTGAGGCATATATCGCAATGGTTAATGCGTACCTTGGGGCTGACGTGGCGCGCGCGCCGAAACTTGTGCCGCGCGTTCTCAAGGCGATCCAGACGGGTAGAGTCGATCGTCTCGCGAAGTACCTCAATCGAGCTTTGCATGAACCGACTCAGATTGATCGGGTGCTGGCAATCGTCAGTATCGGAGTGACTACTGTCGGCCTATTTCAAGGATAAAGAAATGAGGGTTCGATGGCGAACCTTTGGGAAGTTTTTCCGTTTCCAACTATCTCCATGGGGGAAATTACAAACGGTGCGCTCATGGACGCCCACCCTGCTTGCGTGAGGTGTCGTGCACGTCCGTGCGTGGAAGACTCTCAGCAGCGAGAGCCGGCCGAGATTGCTCACTGCCGATACGGAATCTCCTACTCTCGTGTCGATGACGTGAGGAATATCATCGGCCTTACGGTTGGGCTTCCGGAGCAGTCCGCTGCGGCCCGACGTGCTTATAGTCGGGACAAGCAGCGCCGCGCAACTCCCGGTCAGGTTCGATCGGCCGTGCAAGCTGCCCAGAGGCTCGGGACCGGGCTCGTGGAGAGCTTCGAGACGAGTCGGCAAGAGCTCCTCGCGGCGCTGGCTGCTGACCCGGAGATGCTTAAGAGTCTGGCCGAGCAGTTGAGGCATGAGTTCGATGAGAACCTTGAGCAGAGTCACGATTTTCTACAATTGCTTACGCAGGTTCAGGGCAACGCTGAAGCGATCCTGCTGGATAAGCACCCTGGGATGGACGTTGACCTCGCCGCAGAAAAGTCCCCCCACGAAGGAGCAATTTTCTTTGCCGCGAAACTGATGAAGGTCAAGATTGATTCCCTTGTCTACCTTCAGGAGATCAATCGAGTGCACGGTGGGGAGACGCGTTTCCAAATTCACCCATTCATTCTGAAGTACGTTCGAATCTACAAATGGCAAGCGGAGCAGCGTGAACTTCGAATTCGGCTTGATGGTTCGTCGTATGCTGCTGTTTTCTTAAGTGGTGATGCGGTCGGCGCAGTTGTGCAAGCGCTTTTGGATAACATGGTGAAGTATGCGCCTGCAGGTTCTAACGCGACCGTCGAGTTTGCAGAAAGCGGCGATCGAGTTGCCGTAAGTTTTCGGTCGATTGGTCCAAGAATCGAGAAAGAAGAGATGTCCAAGATATTTCTGCCTCGGTATAGGGCGGTTTCTGCTCGCCGGATTGAGTCACTTGGACAGGGAATTGGTTTAGCAACGGCTAAATCAATCTCGGACGTATTGGGGCTTCAGCTATCGGTTGAGCAAGATGCTGATCCTCATCCGTCGTACTCAGGCAGGTTCTCTACGACATTTTCGTTGAGCTTTACAAAAGCTGTCTAGTCAAGCTCTAGCACAACGAGGTGCAGTACACGCAGGACCTCTACGACGGCGTCGGGCTGACCGAGGACGTCAAGAAGTTCCTGCACTACAACGCCAACAAGGCCCTGATGAACCTGGGCTACGAGGCGATGTTCCCCTCCAGTGTCACCAACGTGAACCCGGCGATCCTGTCGGCGCTCTCCCCGAACGCGGACGAGAACCACGACTTCTTCTCCGGCTCGGGCTCCTCCTACGTCATCGGCAAGGCCGAGGCCACGGAAGACGACGACTGGGACTTCTGAGTCCTGCGCGGTGGGACGCAAGCAGAGTAATGCGTCCGACTCCGGCCGACCCGACCCTCGGGCTGGCCGGAGGCGCCGTCGGGTGACCCACCGTGAGCCTGACGATCGCGGTCCGGTCGTCCGCTGTCAGCGCTCAGACGGAACGGTCGGGCTACGGCACGTACTCGCCCGATGTGTAGTCGGCGACGAGCTTCAAGGTGCCCGCTGACGGCCGCGCGGACACCCACACGGTGCGCGGATCCCACAGGTTCCCAGGCACCGACAGTTGCGGCGTCGCCCCCATCTCCGCGGCGAGTTGTTCCGGGGTCATGCCGTCGGGTGGGCGAACGGTGAACGTCACCGAGCAGCCGCCGCTTCCGCAGCCTTCGCTCTGGCCGACCACCTGCGCGCAGGCAGGGAGGGGCACGGCTGACAGGGGAGGAGTGTCGCCCTCGTCCGCCATCATGAACAGCCAGCCCAGCCGTGCGAGGTAGAACACGATGAGGAGAGCTGCGGCGACGATCAGGCCGACCCGGATCCTGCGGCGCCGGGTCGCACCCTTCTCCTGCGGACCGTGGTCGGCTAGCGGAGCGGGTTCCATGGCGTGAGCATACCCATCGCACCCGGAAGATCCATCCGCCGCAGAACGAGCATGACGTTCACAGGGCGGCGGCCTTCGCTCCGCGCCGACTGCGGCGAGAGTCTCCGCACCCGCGGCATCGGATACGCAACGACGCCCCAGCGCTGAGGATGTACGGGAGTCGGCGTGCGGTATTGGAGGATGGAGAGTGGCCGTGCCGAAGGTTCTCAGGCGCATGGTGGTGCGGACCTTCGGCTATCAGAGAGAGGTTCTGGATGAAGATGCCGACGAGTCGCTCATCGCAGAACCCCCCGCGAGGCTTCCTCCGACGTGTGCTTCATCTGCTGGGCGCGGCTGCGGGCGCGATCCTGATCGTTGTCGGGGTCCGCTTCGGCACATCACCCGATTTTCAGTACATGTGTGGGCCGGGAACCTATGGGGGCCCCTGCAGTGGTGCCACGATCCTCGCCCTCGCCTGTCTCATCGCGGGGGCGGTGCTGTATGGGCAGTTCGGAACCCGCCGGTGGCTCTGGGTACCCGGTGCCGGTGCTGCGGGCGCGGTCATCCTCGCCGAGTATCAGGGCGTTCCCGTGAACCCCTTCTCTTTCGCCGTCGTCCTCATCCTCGCCGCAGCGGCGGTTGCGACGAGTGTGATCGGCATCATCAAAGGGCATGTTGCGCGTTCCGCGAAGTAGCGCGGTCGTCTCACGAAGGCAGAGTCGCAAGCAGACAGTGCACCGGTTTCGATGATCGTGACGGGGATGGTCGTGCCTGGGGGCGTCCGACCCCGGCCGACCTGACCGCCAGGCTCTGACGTTCTGGTTCCGGCCCGTGATCGCGAGCCGTGGAGTGACGGGGAGTCGGTAGACCGCCGACTCGCGTCGATCAATCGCCGAGTACCGGGACGCCCCAGATCCGTGCCGCATCGGAGATGAGGCGATCCATGCCATCCGGCGACTCCCGGCGAAGCGGCGCGTCGTCCCTGGTCACCGGGACCGGGATCGCGACCTGTCCCGCTTCCTGCGAGACCACGATCACCAGGGTCGGATAGAGGAAGGCGCCCTCCTGGATGCCGCCCCTCGTCACGCCCTGGATCCGGTCCCGGGGAATGCTGTAGGCCGTGAGGAGACGCGCTCCGCCGCGGACCAGCCGAAAGCCCGAGGGCTCGATGACCCCGGTGGGGCTCGCCGTGAGCAGGCCGCGGGGTGCGGCGCCGAGTCCGAGAAGGGGGATCGTGCGCGAGAGGTACGCGGCCACGCCGTTGAGGGCGTAGGAGCCGAAGATCCGTGCCTGCGGCTCACGCTCCCGCAGTGCTCGCCGCTGGGCGCGCTGCACTCGTTGGATGCGCCCGAGCACGATCCAGATGATCAGACCGGCGAGTGCCACGCCAGCGCCGAACACGAGCGAGGTCGCGACGGGCGGCTCGCCGTCCAACAGGGGGCGCACGAGCGCCCCCCAGACGAAGAACGCCGCCAGTGCGGCAGCTATCGCGAGCATCAGTCTGTTGGCGGGCGGGTTCCGGCGCACGAGATCAGCCGCCCCACAGGAACGCGGCGGCGGGAAGGAGCGCCAGGACGCCGAGCACGGCTCCGACGACGGGCCACGCATACCCTCCGCCGTCGGCGCGGGCGAAGACGAGCCCGATCACGCCGAGGATGAGGGCGATGCCGCCGAAGAGGACCGCGAGCGGCAGCGTGAGGAACACCAGCCATCCGTAGTTCGGGTCCGCCGTCCCCGCCAGGACGAAGACGATCGCGGTCGGCAGGATCCCGACGACCGCCGTGGCGGCGGAGGCGACTCCGCATCCGAAAGCGCGGCGACGGGGCAACGGAGGGATCTGAGTCACCCCGCGATCCTAGCGATCACGCGACTCGGCGAGGGCGAGCCCCGGCCGCTCGCGGAGGAAGCCCTTCCTTTCCGCATCGGTTTCGGCTGGACTGTGCGCATCGGTGTCGAACCAATCGGAGGGTGGGACAGATGTACCGCAGCAATGGGAACTACGAAGCATTCGCACGACCCCGGAAGCCGGAGGGGGCCGACGACAAGACGGTCTGGCTGGTCGGCGGCGGTCTCGCCGCGATGGCGGCCGCGATCTTCATGATCCGCGACGGGCAGGTCGCGGGGGAGCGGATCACGATCCTCGAGGAGCTGGGGCTGCCCGGCGGCGCGCTGGACGGGATCAAGTACCCCGAGAAGGGGTTCGTCATCCGCGGCGGCCGGGAGCTGGAAGATCACATGGAGTGCCTGTGGGACATGTTCCGCTCCATCCCGTCGTTGGAGATCGAGGGTGCCAGCGTGCTCGACGAGTTCTACTGGCTCAACAAGGACGACCCCAACGTCTCCCTGTGCCGGGTGACCGAGAAGCAGGGGCAGGACGCGCATACGGACAAGCTCTTCACCCTCTCGGAGAAGGCGCAGAAGGAGATCGTCGCCGTCATCCTCGCCACCCGCGAGGAGATGGAGGGCAAGCGGATCGACGAGGTGTTCGGCGACGACTTCCTCGGCAGCAACTTCTGGCTGTACTGGCGGACCATGTTCGCGTTCGAGGAGTGGCACTCGGCGCTGGAGATGAAGCTGTATCTGCACCGCTTCATGCACCACATCGGCGGGCTGCCCGACCTGTCCGCGTTGAAGTTCACGAAGTACAACCAGTACGAGTCGCTCGTGCTGCCGATGCGGAAGTTCCTCGACGACCACGGCGTGCAGTTCCGGTTCCATCACACCGTGACCGACATCCAGTTCGACATCGAGGACGGTCGCATCCAGGCGACGCGCATCGACTGGATCGCCGACGGCGAGCCCGGCGGCGTCGACCTCGGTCCGGACGACCTGTGTCTGGCGACGATCGGGTCGCTGACGGAGAACTCCGGGAACGGCGATCAGCACACCGCTCCGGAGCTGAAGACCGGCCCGGCCCCGGCTTGGGACCTCTGGAAGCGGATCGCCGCGAAGTCGCCCGCGTTCGGGCGGCCGGAGGTGTTCTGCAGCGACATCGACAAGACGAAGTGGGAGTCCGCCACCGTCACCACCGTCGACGAGCGCATCCCGAAGTACATCGAGAAGATCTGCAAGCGCGACCCCTTCAGCGGCAAGGTCGTCACCGGCGGCATCGTCACCGCCAAGGACTCGGCCTGGCTGATGAGCTGGACGGTGAACCGGCAGCCGCACTTCAAGGCGCAGAAGCCGAACGAGATCGTGGTCTGGGTGTACGGGCTCTTCGTCGAGACGCCCGGCGACTACGTCAAGAAGCCGATGCAGGAGTGCACGGGCGAGGAGATCGCGCAGGAGTGGCTCTACCACCTCGGTGTGCCGGTGGAGGACATCGCCGAGCTCGCCGCGTCGGCGGCCAAGACGGTCCCGGTGATGATGCCGTACGTGACCTCCTTCTTCATGCCGCGCCGGGCCGGCGACCGTCCGCAGGTGGTCCCGGAGGGAAGCGTCAACTTCGCCTTCCTCGGACAGTTCGCCGAGACGACGCGCGACACGATCTTCACCACCGAGTACTCCGTGCGCACCGCGATGGAGGCCACGTATCAGCTGCTCGACGTGGAACGCGGCGTGCCGGAGGTCTTCAACTCGACCTACGACATCCGCTACCTCCTCAAGGCGACCGCGCGGCTGCGCGACGGCGAGGCCGTCCACATCCCCGGCCCGAACTTCCTCCAGGGTCGCCTCCTGGACAAGCTCGACAACACGCAGATGGGAGAGCTGCTGACGGACTTCGGGCTCATCCCCGCGCACGGCGCCACGGTGCCGCGCCCGCGGGACGACGATGCGATCGCGTGAGCATGCGCTCGACGAGACCGATGCCCGGGAACCCGTGGCCGCACGACATGACCCTCACCGTCGAGGACCGTCCGCACACGCTGCTGGAGCTCCTCTGGATCCGCGAGGCGCACGGGCTGGATCCCGCCGATGACGCGCTCCCGCCGCCGCTGGTCGATCGACCGGCGGCGGCCGCGCGGCGCGTGGACGAGGAGACCCGGGCGCGCTGGACGGAGGTCTGGCCCCGCATCTGGGGCGACGCGGTCGCGCACGCCGCGACCGAACCAGACCAGGCGCTGCTCGACCGCGCCGTCGCCACGACGCTGAGTCCGGATGAGCGGGAGGCGGTGCTCACTCGGCTCGTCGGGCCCACAGCGCGGGACGAGTTCGGGGTGGAGGTGTCCGATGATGCGGCGTACCGCGCGTGGGAGCGGCGCGGTTCCGAGGCACATCTCGCGACGCACCTCACGACGATCGCGGACAGCCCCGAACGCCGTGACGTCGCCACCCTGGCCGATGCCTGGCGGCGCGGCCTCGGAAGGGTGGTGGCGCTGCCCTGCCGGGGGACGTACGTCCGGCAGATCGGACCGCAAGCGCTCCTGGTCACCGATGAGGTGCGGAGCGACTCCGCCGCGTACCGCGCGGCGCTGGACTCGTTCGGCCGAGGTCTCCCGGAGCGCCCGTCGAGGGCGTGACGTCCCGCGGGCCGAGTCAGAGGACGAGCGGGAGGAACGACACGATCAGGCCAACGGCACCGACCGCGGCGAAGACCACCCCGACAGTCCGCAGGACCCGGCGCAGATGCGGCGGCTCACCGATCCGGATGCGGGCCGGGTCGTTCGAGCTGTGGAACCCGTCGACCCATCCATCGGTGGTGGCCGCGGGCTCGCCGCGGCGCAGCGGTCTCTCGTGGAAGTCGCCGCCGGCGAACCAGCGAGCGGTGGGGCGGCCGTCCCGATCGATCACGGCGATCTCGACGGGGACCCACTGCCCCTCGACGAGCCGGATCAGCAGGGCCACGATGAGCAACGGGATTCCGACGCCGAGGCCGATCCAGGACAGCACCTCACCGACGACGGAGAGGGTGTCCACGAGCTGCACGACTCCATCGTAGAGAGAGGAACCGGTGGGAGAGTCACGCCGTCGGACGGGATCGCGGGCGGTGGGCCTGCTCCAGGTTCCTCCGAAGCCGGTCGCGGCTCTGTCCGTCGACGGACATCGCCCACATCGGGGTTCCGGGGGCGCTGCGCCAGGACGCGGCGAGCGGGCTGTCGTCGACGGTGTCGAAGCCGAGCTCGTCGTAGAGCTTCGTGACGAATGCGACGGCGTCGGCGTGATCGCTCGAGACGACCAGAGCCGTCCGATCAGCGGCTCCCCTCGGCCGCGCGAGCCTCACCAGGACCGGCACGGAGTCCTCCGGCGTCCGCGCGGGAACACGGCCGTGGAACTGGATGTGGCTGAACTCCCGGGCTCGGGGCACACCCGACCCCGCGGGAGCACGCCCTGGCGCGGGCGCTGCGCCTGGACGCCGACCACGTCGCTCACCTGAGAGCGCTCGCCGCAGAGCCGCCCGCCGTGGGGGCCTCGCCGCGGGACGACGTGCTGCCGCAGACGTCGCTCGACCTCATCGAGGCTCTGGGCCAGCCCGCCTGCACCCGGATTGGGAAGGGGTTGCCGCGTGCATGACTGCCGGCCTCCGGTACGCGATGGGCGCAGGGGACGACGCGCGGCTCCACGCGCTGGCCGCGGAGCTCTCCGGGGCCAGCGCGACGTTCCGACGGATCTGGGCGCGACACGACGTCCGTGCGCAGCGCGGCGCCGTCGTCCGCCTCACCCACGCGGAACGGGGCGAGCAGATCTTCACCCGCGAGCAGCTCCGCCTGAACGGGACGGACGGGCTCGCGCTGGTCATCTACTCTCCCCGCGCATCGTCCGTGGGGACGACCGCCGCCATGCGCCAGACCGGCGGCGCACCGTCGGCATCGGTGAGGGCAGTCGTCCGGAATCCGTGACGCTCGTAGAGGCGCACGTTGCGCGCATCCGAGGTGTCCAGCACCACGGGTCCGCCGCCACGGCGAGCGACCTCGTCGAGTGCGAAGCGGAGGAGGTGCGAGGCGATCCCGCGTCCCTGTCGGCCAGGGTGCACGCCCAGGGTCTCGAGCCGCCACGCGCCTGCGGGGGAGGGGGTCTGGTCGACGCGGTCGAGGCGGTCGCCGTGCAGCGCGACCACCTGCGCGATGAAGGCGGCCTCCGGTTCCGCGGCGTCCGGGCGGAGAAGCGCGATGGTGCCCGCGCCCTCACCGGCGACCGCGACGATCCCCTGGTCGTGCGCGTACCCGAGGTACAGGCGCTGCAGGGCCGCGAGCCGCGCGTCGTAGTCGTCCTCGGGGATCACGTGCCGGGTCCAGGGGTAGTCGCGGAAAGCGGCGGCGAGCGTCTCCGCACAGGTCGCCAGATCCTCGCCACGGGCGAGGCGCACATCGACCTCCGTGTCGTCGTTCATTCCGGTGTCCTCTCGGTGGTGGCCCCCGCGTCGATGATCGCCTGAAGCGTGGCGAGGTGCCGGGCGAAGGCGGCGCGGCCGGCGTCCGTGATGCCGACCCAGGTGCGTGTGCGGCGACCGGAGGCCTCTTTCCGTACGGTGACGAAGCCGGCGTCGGCGAGCGCGGTGAGCGCCTGCGACAGCGTGGAGTCGCTGACCTCGAGGAGGTCGGCGAGGAATCGGAAGTCGACGTCCTCCAGGTTGCGCAGGGCGGCCAGCAGGGAGAACCTCACCGGGGAGTGGATGAGGGCGTCGATCTCCCGGCGGGGGTGACTCATCGACGGGAGCTCGCGAACACGCAGGCGAGGATCGGGGCGACCGCCACGACGCCGGCGAGCACCCACCACCAGGGGGAGGATGCCCCGACCAGCTGGAGCGCCGGATCGAACATAAGGGTGTGCAGCGCGAACCACGTGCACAGGGCGATCCCCATGTTGCGGAACCCGTTCCGGGGGACGGAGCGGCGGTAGCGGACCGCGATCATCCAGATCGAGATCGTCACGAGGGCGAAGGGTGCGAACGCCTTCCAGTACGGGACATCGGCGACGTCGATCGAGAGGGTGAACGCCAGGGCGTAGGTCGCCTGCGCGATGACGAAGATCCGGAACCAGCGCGTCGCGCGCCGGGCCTCGCGGCCGATCCGCTCGGTGTCGGCGAGCTGCTGAGCCGCCTCTTCCACGGTGTACTGCTTGTCGATCATGAAAGCACTTTATCAGGCCTAAAGTGAAAAGAGGCGACGGCCGCCGCTCAGCGCCGCACACCCTCCGCCTCGCCGAGTCGCGCGAGCTCGGCCGCGGTCGGCGCCCCCTCCCAGTCGCCGGACGACAAGCACGCGAAGGCCCCCGCGGCCACCGCCCGCTGCACCCGCTCCGCGAGAGTCGCCTCCGCGGGCCGCAGGCTCAGGTACCCCGCCACGAAGGCGTCCCCGGCACCCACCGTGTCCACGGCGTCGACTGCCACGGCCGGCAGGTCGAGGCGGTCGCGGCCGTCGTCCGCGAAGGCCCCGGCCGCGCCGCGCTTGATGACGACCTCTCGCGGACCGAGGGTGCGCAGGCGCTCCGCGAGCTCACCCGGCGTCCCCGCGCCGACCAGGATGGCGGCTTCCTCCTCGCCCGCGAACAGCACATCGGCGGCCGAGGCGAGGTCACGGTAGGCGGCGCGCGCGTCCCGGCCGCGCCAGAGCGCGGCGCGATGGTTGACATCGAACGAGACGCGGGCGCCGGCCGCCCGGGCCCGCCGCGCGGCGTCCTTCGCGCAGGCGAAGGAGTCGGGGCCGAGCCCGGCGAGGATCCCTGTGAGGTGGACGACGTCCGCGGTGGCCAGGAGCGCGTCCGGGACGTCCGCCGGTGCGAGCCCGGAGGCGGCGCTCCCCGCGCGCCAGAAGGTCACCGTGGCCATCCCCGTGGTCCGTCGATGCTTGTGCATGATCCCCGTCGGGCGGTCGCTGCGGCGAGGAGCATGGACCGTCACGCCCTCCGCCCGCAGCTCGCGCGCGATGAGATCGCCGAGTGGATCGTCGCCCAAGAGGCTGACCCAGCTCGCGCGTGCTCCCAGGCGCGCCAGCCCGATCGCGACGTTGCTCTCCGCGCCGCCGAAGCTCAACGTGTGCGCCCGCGCGGAGTCGAGGGGGCCGGGCCGGTCGTTCGTGACCACACCCATCGCCTCGCCGACCGTGACGACGTGGAGCGGTGGGAGGGTCACGCGCCGCGTCCGCGGGCGACGGCCGCGAGCGCCTGCTCGGCGCGCTCGCGAAGGGCGACGAGACTGCCGCCGGCGAACGCATCCCCCAGGAGCGGGCCGCCCAGGCTCACCGCGATGCAGCCGGCGGCGATCCACGCGGGGATCTCGTCCAGCGCGATGCCGCCCGAGGGCAGCGTTCGCACGTCCGGGAAGGGTCCGCGCAGTTGCCCGATGTAGTCGGGGCCCACGGTCGCGGCCGGGAAGATCTTCACCGCCGCCGCGCCGAGTCGCCACGCGGCGTCCACCTCGGTCGGCGTCATCGCGCCCGGGTAGACCGGCACCTCCCCGGCGGCGGCCGCCTCCGCCACGCCGGGCATGATCCCCGGCGAGACGAGGAAACGGGCGCCGGCGTCGATCGCGGCACGCGCCTCGTGCTCCTCCCGGACCGTCCCCACGCCGATCTCCGCCTCACCCGCCGCTGCGATGAGTCGGGGCAGGGTGGCGATCGTGCCCGGGGTCGTCAGGGTCAGCTCGATGCAGCGGACGCCGCTCTCGGCGAGGGTCCGCACCACCGGTTCGTACAGGCTCGCATCGGGTGCGCGGAGCACGGCCAGCACGCCGGTGCGGGTGAGGGTGTCGGACGGGGTGGGGCGCATGATGGTCTCCTGCGGTCGGTCGCGCGGGGCGGTCAGGGGGTCGCGGTGGCGAATCCAGGGCGGGTGCCGTAGCGGCCGAGGGTGTCCTCGTCGAGGGTCACCCCGAGTCCGGGCGTCGCGGGGATGTCGAGGCGGCCCTCGGCGTCCAGCGTCCAGCCGCCGTGGATGAGGTCGTCGACGTAGGCCGAGCCCGTCTTGTACTCGACGAGGTCGGTGGCGGAGAGGGCGGAGGCCAGCTGCAGGTCGGCCGCGAGCCCGATGCCGGTGTTCCAGCCGTGCGGGATGAGCCGGATGCCGCGGTCCTGCGCCGCCCACCCGATCCGGCGGGACTCGCTCAGTCCGCCGCCCTTCGTCGTGTCAGGCTGCACGATGTCGAACGCGTGCCGGTCGAGGTAGGGCTGGAAGCTCTGGCGGCGGGTGAGCACCTCTCCGCCCGAGATGCGGACGGGGGACGTCGCGCGGAGCTCCGCGAAGCCGTCGATGTCGTCCGGGGCGAGCGCCTCTTCGAACCAGGCGACGTCGTAGTCGGCGAGCATCCGGGCGGTCCGCTTCGCCCAGGCCCTGTCGCCCGGGAAGAAGGCCTCGGATCCGCCGGCGTCGACGGCCAGCAGTCGATCGCCGACCGCGGCCCGTGCGGCGGCGACGGTGGCCTCGTCGGTCGCCGCGTCCACGCGGCCGAACTTCCACCAGCCGATCTTGAAGGCGGAGAAGCCGGTCGCGACGAGCGCCTCGAGATTCTCGGTCATCGGGCCGGCCTCGTCCATGAGGACCGACGCGTACGGGCGGACGCGGTCGCGGTGGCGCCCGCCGAGGAGTCGTCCGACGGGCTGGGAGGCCGCCTGGCCGGCGATGTCCCACAGGGCGATGTCGATGGCGCTCGTCGCGTGGGTGAGGGATCCGCCGCGTCCCATCCAGAAGGCGGTCTGGTGCAGCGTCTCGGTCAGGCGCTCGACTTCCTGGGGGTTCTCGCCGATGAGGTGCGGGGAGAGCAGGTCGATGGCGCCGCGCACCAGGGCCTCCGAGGTGAAGGCGCTGCCGACGCCGACGATGCCCTCGTCGGTGTGGACCGCCACGAGAGTGTGCACGATGTCGTCGGGCTGCAGCTCGTGCGACCATCCGCCCTCGGGTGTCGCACCTCGCAGTCCGCACGTGTCGATTCGGGTGATGCGCATGAAGACCTTCCAACCGTGATGAGGGAAAGGGAGCCCCTTCCGAAACCGAAGATAGTCGATTGTCGACAACTGGGCAATCTGTGGGTAATGTCTGTTCCTGCACCCGTCAGCGGTGCGACGAGAGACCACAGCGTTGTGCACGACGGCAGCGCGAAGGCCCGAACCCGAAAGGCATCACAATGAAGTTGACGCGTATCCTCACCGGCCTCGCCGTGGCCGCGACGACCGCCCTCGCCCTCACCGCGTGCACCTCGAGCGGCGGCGCGGGAGCAGGCGGCCAGGAGAGCACCCTCACGAAAGTCCTCGAGAAGAAGACGCTCGTCGTCGGTGTGTTCGCGGACGCCCCGCCCTACGGGGTCATGAAGAGCTCGGGGGAGTACGAGGGCTTCGACATCGACGCCGCGCAGGCGCTCGCCGCCTCCCTGGGGGCGGAGATCGAGTACGTGTCCACCACGAACGCGAACCGCATCCCGCTGCTGGAGACCGGCAAGGTCGACATCGTCATCGCCGCCCTCACCAACCTCGACGAGCGTGCGCAGAAGGTGGCCATGTCCCGTCCCTACGCGGCGGAGGGCCAGGTCGTCCTGGTCCCGGCGGGGAGCGACATCACCTCGTACGACGACCTCGCGGGCCGCAGCGTGGCCGCCACCCGCGGCAGCGTACCCGCCACCATCCTCGAGAAGCGCTTCCCGGAGGCCGACGCGAGCCTGTTCGAGGCGGTGGCCGACTCCATCCAGGCCCTGCGCAGCGGCAAGGTCGACGCCCTGATGGAGAGCAACTCCGTCGTCCAGGGCATCCTGGCCGACTCCGGCGACGAGTTCGTCGTCGTCGACGCCCCGCAGCTGAGCCCGTCCGTGGTCTCGATGGGGCTGAAGCAGGGCGACCAGCTGTGGCTGAACTACGTCGACAACTTCATCCGGAACTACAACATCAGCGACGCGGCGAACGACTCGTACAACGAGTGGCTCGGCACCGACGTCCCCGAGCTCATCAAGTAGCGACCTCCTCGGCTGCCCCGCCCCGGGCGGGGCAGCCGGAACGGACAACTCATGCAACTCTTCTTCGGGGACCTCATCCCCCATGCGCCCGAGCTGCTCGCCGGCCTCGGCATCAGCATCCTCATCACCCTCGCGGCCGTGCTCATCGGGTCGCCGCTGGGCGTCGGCGTGTACCTGCTGCGCGCCTCCCGTCTCCCCGTGCTCCGCGCGATCGGCGCCGCGTACGTCGAGGTGATCCGGAACACCCCGCTGCTGCTGCAGCTGTACCTGATCTACTTCGCCCTGCCGTCGGTCGGCGTCAACTTCGATCCGATCACCGCGGGCATCCTCGCCCTCAGCGTCAACAACTCCGCGTACCTCGCGGAGATCTACCGCGCCGGTTTCGAGGCGATCCCGCAGGGGCAGATCGAGGCGGCGGACGCCCTGGGTCTCTCGCGACGGACGACGTTCCTCCATGTGCGTCTCGTGCCGGCCCTGCGCAACGTCTTGCCGTCGCTGACGAACCAGGTGATCCTGCTGTTCCTCGCGTCCTCCATCGCCTCCATCGTCGCGGTGCCCGAGCTCATGCACGTGATGATGGGCATCACGACGAGCACCTTCCGCACGATCGAGACGTTCGTCGTCGGCGGGCTGCTCTATTTCCTCGTCGCGTTCCTCATCGCGGGGGCGTCGCGTCTCCTGGAGACGCGCGGCATCCGCTGGAAGGTGGCCTGATGTTCACGTCGTTCGATCTGCCCGATCTCCTCCTCATCCTCCAGAGCGCGTTCGTGACGCTGCAGATCTGCCTTCTGGCGGTGGTTCTCGGCGGGGTGGTCGGCATCGTCTCCGGCATCCTCGCGGCGAGTCCGTTCGCCCCGCTGCGCTGGATCAGTGCGATCTGGGTGGGGGCGATCCGCGGGGTCCCCGTGCTGCTCATCATCTTCTTCGTCTACTTCGCCCTGCCCCTGATGTCGCCCGGCAGCAACGTGCCGGACTACTGGGCGGCCGTGATCGCCCTCACGATCTTCGCCTCGGCGTACATCAGCGAGATCGTCCGCGGCAGCATCCAGGCCCTCCCGCGCGGTCAGTTCGAAGCGGCGCAGGCGCTGGGCCTCTCCTGGCCGAAGCAGCTCCGGTTCGTGGTGATGCCGCAGGCAGCGCGCATCATGGTGCCGCCGGGCATCGGCTTCCTCGTCGTGCTCATCAAGGACAGTTCGCTGGTGGCCGTCATCGGCCTGATCGAGCTCACCCGGGCGGGCAACATCGTCGCCTCGCAGACCGGTCAGCCCATCCTCGCCTACCTCGTGGTGGGGGCGGTCTACTTCGTCATCTGCTTCGCCCTCTCCGTCGCCGGCCGCCGCTATGAACGCCGACTCACCATCCACGCGCGCCCGCCCCGGGTGGAGGACGCGCTCACCCCCTCCCGAGGAGACTCGAAATGATCACTGTCACCGACCTGCGGCTCAGCTTCGGCGCCACGGAGGTGCTGCACGGGATCACGTGCGACGTCGCCGAAGGCGAGGTCGTCTGCATCATCGGGGCGTCCGGCTCCGGCAAGAGCACCCTGCTGCGCTGCATGAACGGACTGGAGACGCCCAGCCACGGCAGCGTCGAAGTGAACGGGCACCTGCTCACCGCGAAGGAGCGCCGGGCCGACCTCGCCGCCGTCCGCCGCGACGTCGGCATGGTGTTCCAGCAGTTCAACCTCTTCCCGCACCTCACGGCGCGGGAGAACGTCACGCTCGCCCCGCGCAAGGTGCTCGGCATCGGGGCGTCGGAGGCCGCCGCGCGGGCCGACGCCCTGCTGGCGAAGGTCGGCCTGGCCGCCAAGGCCGACGCCTACCCCGGCAACCTGTCCGGCGGACAGGCCCAGCGCGTCGCGATCGCCCGCGCCCTCGCGATGCAGCCGCGCGTGATGCTCTTCGACGAGCCCACCTCGGCGCTGGACCCCGAGATCGTCGGCGAGGTCCTCTCCGTGATGAAGGGGCTCGCGCAGGAGGGCATGACGATGGTCGTCGTCACGCACGAGATCGGCTTCGCCCGCGAGGTCGCCGACCGCGTCATCTACATGGACGACGGGCGCATCGTCGAGAGCGGCACCCCGCAGCAGCTGCTGTCCCACGCGCAGACCGAACGGGCGCGGGCGTTCCTCGGGAAGGTGCTCTGACGTCGTGATCGACCTCCTCATCCGCGGAGCGACCGTCATCGACGGCACCGGGGCAGAGCCGTTCCCGGCCGACGTCGGGATCGTCGGCGATCGCATCGCGGTCGTCGCGCCCGATGCCGGCATCGCCGCGGCCGCGGAGCTCGACGCGGGCGGCCTCCTCCTCACCCCGGGGCTCATCGATCCGCACAGCCACAGCGACTGGTCGATCCTGAGCAACCGCGATGCGCTGAGCACGGTGCACCAGGGGGTGACGACCGAGGTCGTGGGCAACTGCGGCGTCACGTACGCGCCGATCGCCGACGGCGACGAGGAGACCGCCCGCCGAGCGCTCGCGGCCTTCGGCTACGACGGCGAGGTGCGCTGGCGGTCGTTCGCCGACCTCCTCGCCGTCGTGCACGACGGCGGCACGGCGCAGAACCTCGCCTGGTTCGTCGGGCACACGGGTCTCCGTCGCGCCGCCGAGCGGACGGAGGGCGACCTCGTGCGCACCATGGAGCGGCATCTCCACGAGGCGCTCGACGCCGGCGCGCTCGGTTTCAGCTCCGGTCTGGAATACGGGGCGGGGCGCAACGCCTCGACACCGGAGCTGGAGGCGCTCGCCCGTGTCGCGGGACGTCATGACGCCATGTACGCCAGCCACATCCGCAACCGGGACACGGCGCTCGCGGAGGCCGTGGCGGAGTTCTTCCGCGTCGTCCACGCCGGGGAGCTACGCGCGCAACTGTCGCATCTGAACGTGCGACACGACACCGGCGCGCACGAGGGGGCGTGGGAGGAAGCGGTGGCCCGGCTGGAGAGCGAGCGTCGGTCCGGGGTCGACGTCCTCGCGGACATGACCCCCTATCCCGACGGCATCGGACTCGCCGCGGGACTGCTGCCCGACTGGCTGCTCTCGGCGGGGGAGGAGGCCGCGGCCGACGCCCTCCGCGACCCGGCGGTGCGTGCGCGGGTGCGTGCGGACGCCGACCGGTACTGGCGCTTCGTGCACAGGGGCCAGTGGGAACGGGTCCGGCTGGCGGTGAGCCCGGCCACCCCCGACTGGGAGGGGCTGATCCTTCCGGAGATCGCGGCGGCGAACGGGACGGACGAATGGGACGCCTACTTCGACATCATGGCGGCGTCGGGTGGCGACCTCGGAGCCGTGCAGTTCATGGGAGCGCTGTTCCATCCCGACCACGTCGCCGAGGCGGTGCGCCATGAGCGCTTCCTCCTCGGCGTGGACGGCTTCACGTCCCGTCGGGACGGCGTCCTCGGCGCCCGGACCCCGCATCCCCTGTTCTTCCACGGCTCCCAGCACTTCCTGAGCCACCATGCCCTGCGCGCGAGGACTCTCCCCCTGGAGGCGGCCGTCCACAAGATGACCGGCGCGGTCGCGCGGCACTTCCGCCTCCGCGATCGGGGCGTCGTCGCCGACGGGGCCTTCGCCGACCTGGTCCTGTGGGACCCCGAACTGCTGCGGGCGACGGACACCTTCGTCCTGCCCGAGACCTACGCCACCGCCGCCCGTCACGTCTGGGTGAACGGCACCGCGGTGGTCTCGTCGGGAGCGCGCACCGTGCACCGACCCGGAATCCGACTGGAGAGAGCCGATGTCCTCTGAATACTCATCCGCCGTCGCCGGCGCCGCGCCCGAGCGCCGCCGTCGCAGGAGCGCCGCCACGACGCCCCCGCCAGGGGAGAGCGGACGTCTCACCCCCGCTGTGACCGGGTTCGCGGTCGCGGCTGCGGTCGGCGGCTTCCTCTTCGGCTTCGACACGGCCGTCATCAACGGCGCGGTCACCGCCATCGAGAACAACCTCGGACTGGACGCCGTCGGTCTGGGCGTCGTGGTCGCCGTCACGCTCCTCGGGGCGGCGGTGGGGGCGCTCGGCGCCGGGTGGATCGCGGACCGCATCGGACGGCCCCGCACCATGCTCACCGCCGGCGTCGTCTTCTTCGTCGCCGCGATCGGGTGCGGTCTCGCGCAGGGCGTGGTCGACCTCGCGGTGTGGCGGCTCGTCACTGGCATCGCGGTCGGGTTCGCGACCGTGCTCGGCCCCCTCTACATCTCGGAGATCGCTCCGGCACACGTCCGCGGACGGCTCGCCTCGATGCAGCAAATGGCGATCGTGCTGGGGATCTTCGTCGCCCTGCTCTCGGACAGCGGGATCGCGTGGGTGCTCGGCGGCGCGGATGCGGAGCTGTTCCTCGGGCTGCCGGCCTGGCGCTGGATGTTCATCGCGGGGGTGGTGCCGGCGCTGATCTACCTGGTGCTCGCGCTCGTCGTCCCGGAGTCCCCGCGATTCCTCGTGGCGCGTGGCCGGGTGGAGGCGGCGCGTCGGGTGCTGATCCGGCTGCAGCGCGTCGCGCCGGCGGAGGCGCGACTGCTCACGGACCGCATCGAGGAGTCTCTGCAGCACAAGGACGCGGGGCGCTTCCGCGACCTGCTGGACCGGCGTCGGGGGCTCCTCCCCGTGGTGTGGGTGGGCATCGGGGTCGCCGCGCTGCAGGCGCTCGTCGGCATCGACGTCATCTTCTACTACTCCACCTCGTTGTGGGAGTCGGTCGGCTTCGAGGAGTCCGCCGCATTCGGGCTGTCGGTGCTGAGTTCCTTCATCAACGTGGCGGCCACCGTCGTCGCGATCGTCCTCATCGACCGAGTGGGGCGTCGCAGGCTGCTGCTGACCGGCTCGGTGGGCATGTTCGTCAGCCTCGTGATCGTGAGCATCGGCTTCTCCACGGCGCGCATCGTGGACGGGGCGCCCCAGCTGGACGGCGTGTGGGGCCCGGTGACGCTGATCGGCGCGAACCTGTTCGTGGTCGCGTTCGCGGTGTCGTGGGGTCCGGTCGTGTGGGTGCTGCTGGGGGAGATGTTCCCCAACCGGATCCGCGGCGTCGCGCTGTCCGTGTGCGCCGCGGCGAACTGGCTCGCGGGCGTGGCGCTCAACTTCTCGTTCCCCAGCCTGCGGGACGTGTCGCTCCCCGGCAGCTACGCCCTGTACGCGGTGATGGCGGCGCTGTCGTTCCTGCTCGTGTACTTCGGGGTCCGTGAGACCAACGGCCGCTCGCTCGAGGAGATGGGGGCGAGCGCGGGACGCGGCGGGCCGGAGGGCCCGTCGCGATGACGACGTCGCGCCCGGGTGCCGGGGAGCACGCGTCGGACGCGGCGACCGTGCACGTTCTGCGGGCGGGGCGCGCGCGGGCGACGGTCGTGCCCGCGCACGGCTGCCTGATCCATGAGTTCGATCCGGGCGGTGGGGACGTGCTGTGGTCCGACGGCCGTCGCCCGCGCGTGCTCGTGCCCTCGGAACTGACGGGGGAGGAGTCGGCGCAGGAGTTCGACGAGGAGGTGCTGGTCGGCGGATGGTTCCCCATGTTCCCCGGCGCGGGACTGCCGACCCCGTCCACGGCGCAGCACGGATGGGCGCCCCGGGTGCCGTGGACGATGGTCGCGCACGCCGACGACCGCGTGGTGTGCGTCGCCGACGGGCCCTTCCTCGACGGCGGGGTGGCGGAGCTGACCCGCACGATCGCTCTCGAGGACGGCGCCCTCACGGTCTCGACCGTCGTGCGGAACACGGGTTCGGGGGTCCGGTCGTTCACGTGGGGCGAGCACCCCTGCTTCTCTCGCGCGTTCTTCGCTCCGGGGCGCGTGCTGTTCGCCGGAGAGCCGGTCGTCGCCGTGCCGGCGCACGCGGACGGCGGGGCGGGTCATATCGCCCGTCACGGGGCGCATGCGACCGGCGCGCTCCTCGGGCCCGCCGGCTCGGTCACGCTGCGAGACGTCGCCGGGACGATGCCGCACTGGCTGCTGTGGTCCAACCACGCCGCCGCCGACCTTCCCCGCGCGGACACGATCGCGTGGGAGCCGTCCACGGCGGCGGGACTGGGGGTGGGCGATGCGCTCGCCGCCGGGACGGTGCAGCGGCTGGAGGCGGGCGACGTGTTCCACGCGGTGGTCCGCTGTGAATGGACTTTGTCGACAATCTCTCACGCATCGGTACGATGACATGATGAGCGCTCTCTCCTCCCTCCCCGCGGTCCCTGCGGCGTCGCGCCGCGAGCGCGTCGCCGAGATCCTCCGCGAGGCCATCACCACCGGCGACCTGGAGCCGGGTCAGAAGCTGACCGAGCTCGAACTGGCCGCCCAGCTGGGGACCAGCAGGGCGCCGGTGCGGGAAGCCCTGCGCCAGCTCGAGCAGGAAGGCCTCGTCGTCTCCTACCCGTACCGCGGCACCGAGGTGCTCGGCGTCTCCCAGGAGGAGATCGAGAACGTGCTCGTGCCCATCCGCATCGCGCTCGAGCGCTTCGCGTTCGAGAAGGCGATGGCCGTCGTCACCGATGAGGACGTCGCCGCCCTGACCGCGATCATCGACAGCATGGACGAGGCGGCATCCGCGGGCGACCTCGCCCGGCTCGCGGACGACGACATCCGCTTCCACGAGGCCATCGTGCTCCTCTCGGGGCAGCAGCACTGCCTGCAGATCTGGCGCACCATCCAGCCGCGGGTCCGCGCCTACTTCCGTCGCGACGCGAACTACTACGCCGACTCGCATGCCGTCGCGGACCAGCATCGCGAGCTGATCGGCGCGCTGCAGAGCGGCGACCGCGATCACGGCCTGGACGTCATCACGGAGCACATCCGCACCCACTTCTCCGCGGCCACCGCTCCGGAGGCCGACCGGTGAGCACGGTCGTCGTCACCGGTGCCGCCGCCGGGATCGGCCGCGGCATCGTGCTCCGCGCCGCCGCGCGGGGCCAGGACATCGCCCTCCTCGACATCGATGAGCGCGCGCTTGCGGACACTGCGGCGGCGGCGCTCGCCGCGGGGGCGTCGTCCGCCCTTCCGCTCCGCTGTGACGTGAGCGTCGAGAGCGAGGTCGACGCGGCCTTCACGACCGTCGCCGAGCGCCTGCCAGCGATCTCCGGGGTCGTTGCGAATGCGGGCATCGAGGTGAGCGAGACGCTGACGTCGGCGAGCGTCGAGTCGTGGGACCGCGTGATGGCGGTCAACCTCCGTGGGACCTTCCTCACGGCACGGGCGGCCTTGCAGCGCTGGCGAGCCGTGGGCACGGGCGGATCACTGGTGTGCGTCTCGTCGCCGTCCGCCTTCGTGGGCTTCGCCGGGGGAGCGAACACCGCCTACGGGGCATCGAAGGGCGGCATCTCCGCGTTCGTGCGGGCCGCCGCGTTGGACGCCGCCCCGGACGGGGTGCGGGTCAACGCCGTCGTCCCGGGCGCCACCGACACCGACATCCTCTACTTCGGCCTGGAGGGGGAGGCGTTGGCCGCCCGCCGCACCGAGCTCGGGGAGGCGGCACGTCAGCAGATCCCGCTCGGCCGGATGGCGCGTCCGGAGGAGATCGCCGACGCCGTCCTGTGGCTTCTCGGCCCGGAGAGCGCGTACGTCACCGGCAGTCACCTCGTGTGCGATGGCGGCCTCCTCGCGAAGAGCGCGAACACCTTCTAGGAGCGAGCCGGTCGGGCCTTCGCGGATAGCCTGGTGCGCATGACGGATTCCGCAGAGGTGCCGACGTCTCGCCCGATGGACGCGTGGCTCGACGCCCTCAGTCGGCCCACCGGCTCGCCGGGAGGGGGCGCAGCATCCGGGGTGATGCTGGGCCTCGCTGCCGCGCTGATGGGCATGGTCGCCGGGTACACCCCGGACGACCCCGCGGTGGTCGAGGGCACGGGCCGGCTCGACGCGGTGCGCGCCGAGCTCCTGGAGGCCGTCGAAACGGACGGGATCGTGTCGGCCCGCTTCGGCGCGGCGCTCGGGCTGGCGTCGGACGATCCCGCGCGGGAGCAGCGGGTGCGGGAGGCGGCTGTCGAGGCGGCGCGGTCGGTGGCACAGCTCGGGCGCATCGGCATCAGCCTCGTCGCGGAGGCCCGTGCGCTCGCCGCGGACGGCAACCCACACCTCGCCGTTGACCTCGCCGTCGCCACGGAGGCTCTGGAAGCGGGGCTGGCGGGGGCGTCCCTGAACCTTCGGGCCAATCTGCGGCTCGCCCGCGTGCACGGGGCATCGGCCGCGATGCGGGCATGGCTCGACGAGGAGGTCGGACGACTGGCTGAGGCGCGGACCCAGGTCGAGGGGATCACGGCGGAGCTGTCCGCGCGCCTCGACTGACGTGGCGCACGAGCGGTCGCTGCATGCGCGTCGAGGAGATCCTCGATGCGTGGGATCTGCACCCGGATGGTCCGCTCCGGTCCCGCGAGGCCGGCGGTCGGCGGGTGGCTCTTGATAGCATCCCGCCCATGAGGACGCCGGACTCCGATGCCACTCGGCCCGAGCACGACCGCGCCGCGATCAAGGAGCGGGTGTACGCGACCTTCACGGGCCTCGCCATCGTGCTCGTGCAGAACTCCAACGTCCAGCACACCAGCGCCCTGCAGGCCACCGTGACCCTGCTCATCGGCATCGTCGCGATCGCGCTGGCGGGCTTCGCCGCCGATCTGGTCGCACACCTCGCGACGCATGGCAGCTTCCCCCGGGGAGCGGACCTGCGCGAGGTCCTGAAGCTCACAGGCACGGCGCTCGGATCGGCGGCGGTGCCGCTGCTCGTCCTGCTTGCCGCCGTGCTGGGGTGGATTGAGCTGCGGACGGCTCTCACCATCGCGTCGATCGTCTACGTCGCGATCCTCGGGCTCATCGGGTACGTCGCCGTCCGCCGTACCGGGGTGAGGTGGTGGCAGCAGCTCATCGCACTGGGCATCCTCGTCGGGCTCGGCGGCGTCGTCGTGCTGGTGCAGCAACTCGCGCACGGACACTGACGGACACAGCCGTTGCGCGGACCGTGCGCATGGTTCATCCTGAACGTGCTGCACGGGCCGGCTTGGGGGGCCTCGACGGTCACGCTGCGGCCGACGGAGCGCCTGCCACTCACCTCCCTCCCCCGGCGGGCGCTCCGCTGCGAGAGCGATCTGCCGCCGTACCGACGCCGTTCGACTCACCCGGGTGATCATCATCCCCGCCCCTGTGATCGTGCGGCCCTCAGGCTTATCGTCGGTGACCAACGGCGGGCTGTCGCAGTCGGAGAACCCGTCACTCGGATCATCGGCGAGATCGAGGGACACCATGCACACGGAGACCACGCGCGCACGCTCGCGGACAGCAGGGGCACTTCTGGCGACGGCCATCGCGGCGGCGATGGTGCTCTTCGGCGCGACGCCGGCGTCCGCGCTGTGGGATCCCGACCCCGTTCTGCCGCGGGCGGGCTTCTTCACGCAGGTCACCATCACCGGCTCGCAGTACCCGACGAACGTGACGGGTGAGCTCACGACCCTGGCGCCGACTCCCGGCGCGTACCCGGCGACCGGCGCCTCGGTGGAGGCCGTGAGTCCGCAGCTCATCACCATCGCCGACCCCGTCTCCGGAGCGACCGCGTCGGCCTACTGCATCGACTTCAGCACGGAGACCGGCATCGGCGCTGGCTACAACATCGGGGAGTGGGACGCGTCGAACGTGCCCAACCTCGACTACATCAACTACATCCTCAACAACTACTTCCCGTTCAACACGGCGAACCCGCTCTCCGGTCTCCCGCTCTCGCAGCAGGTCGCCGCGGTGCAGAGCGCGATCTGGTACTTCAGCGACGGCTTCGTGCTGGCGACGGGGACGAATGCGACCATCCGGAACGCGACGGCCGCCGTCGTGCAGGCCGCCCTCGACAGCGGCGGCCTCCCGGAGCCGTCCGTGCCGACGCTCGCCATCGACCCCGACACCACCACGGTGCCCGAAGACGGGTCGATCGTGGGGCCCTTCACCGTCTCCGGCACCACCGATGGCACGCTGGACGCCGCCGTGGGAGTGGAGGTCTTCCTGGATCAGGCGGGGACCCAGCCAGTTCCCGTCGGCACCGCGGTGGCCGCCGGCACGCAGCTCTGGGCGCGGTGGACCGGGCCGGCTGCGCCGGTGAACGGATTCCGGATCACGGCCCAGGCCTCGCTCACCCAGGGCACGGTCTATCTCTACGACACGGAGTCGTCGGACAGGCCCGCGGCGCAGAAGCTCGTCCTGGCGCAGACGACGACGCTCCCGCTCCGCACCGGCGTCCGCGCGACCCCGTATGCGTCCGGGGAGGTCAGCGTGCAGAAGATCATCGCCGGTGACGGCGCGGGGCTCCAGGACGCCATCACCATCGACCTCGCCTGCACCCCCGCCCCGGCTGAAGGCGTCGTCGTCTCCGCCACGATTCCCGCGGGGGCCACGAGCGCGGATCCGGTGGTCTTCACCGGCCTGCCGGACGGGGCGACGTGTACGGTCAGCGAATCCGCGGACGGCGCCAACGATTCGGTCACTCTCGCGGCGCAGACCATCGAACCGGAGACGGTGACGGTCGACGCGGCCGCGACGGAGCCCGTCGTCGTGACCGTGACCAACACGTACGACCCCGTCGAGACGCCGAGCAACGGTGGCGGCGGCGGTGAGGGCGGCTCCGGCGGAAGCGCCGGCGAGGGCGAGGGACTCGCCGCCTCCGGGCCGACACTGATGACCGGTCCGCTGACGGTCGCCGGCCTCGGGCTCCTGCTCGCCGGTGCCCTCCTCCGGATCCGTCGTCGGGCGAACCTCCGCTGAGCAGGTGGGGGCGCGGCCTGGCCGCGCCCCCACCTGGGGATCAGGACCGCGGGGCTTCGTCTCGCCGCGGTTCCCCTCCGTCGTCCTCGTTCGCGATGCGGATGCGCCGACCCTCTTCGATGTCCTTCCGCTCCTTCTCCGCCCGCTTGTCGCTCTGGCGGGTGTCGCGCGCGGGAAGCTGGATGTCGCGTTCGGCGGCGATCCCGGCCTGGAGCTGGCGGCCGCGTTCCAGTTCGGCGTCGAACTCGGCGCCGAACAGGAGGGCGAGGTTCGCGATCCACAGCCAGAGCAGGAACACGATGACCCCCGCCATCGATCCGTAGGTGCGCTCGTAGTTGGAGAAGGTGGTGACGTAGAGCACGAAGCCGAAAGTGGCGATGGCCAGCACCACGATCGCCACGAGGGCGCCCATGCTGATCCACCGGAACTTCGGCTGCTTGGCATTCGGGGTCGCGTAGTACAGCATCGCCACGAGGAAGACGACGACGAACAGCAGCAGGGGCCACTTGGCGATGTTCCACGCGAGCTGCACGCCCTCACCCGCGCCGATCGCGTCGCCCAGTGCCGACACCATATCCCCGGAGAGCACGAGCACGATGGCGACGATCGTCAGGGAGACGACGGTGATGAGCGTGACGAGCAGCTGCATGGGGCGCAGCTTCCAGAACGGCCGCCCCTCCTCGATCTCGTAGATGCGGTTCATCACCCGGCTGAACGCTCCGACGTACCCCGACGCCGACCAGAGAGCAAGGAGTATTCCGAACACGAGCGCGATCCCGGCGCCTGGCGCCTGGGAGATCTGCTCGATGGGTCCGCGGAGGGCTTTCGCGGTCTCCGGCGGGGCCACGTCGCCGATGATGCCCAGCACCGCGTCGGCGGCGGCCCCGCCCTGGCCGAACACGCCGAGCAGCGAGAAGACGGCGATCATGGCGGGGAAGATCGAGAGCACCGCGTAGTACGTGAGGGCCGCCGCGCCGTCCATGCACTGGTCGGCGGAGAACTCCCGGACGCTCTTGACGAGGACGTACTTCCACGACCGCTTCTGCAGATCGGTCGGGCTGTCCGGCTTCTCGTCGTGCTCGGGCGGTGGAGCGGACGCGGATCCGCTGCGTGCTGTGGCTGCCTTCGACATGGTTCCTCCTCGCGCCGGCGCGAGCGCTGCTCCCGCGATCCAGTCCTATGAGGAGAGGAGGTGTTCCGGCACGGGGGTTGCGTGAACGCGAGTCGAGGGGGATGCTGTGCCGGCGGAGGGTCATGCGGCCGGGTACGTGACCACCGCGTCCGCGCGGACGACGGCGCCGCCGCTGAGCTCCGCCCTATCGACGTGCCCCGGACCGAGGATATGGCGGACGACCTCGTCCCGCGCGAGGAGGTGGTCGGCGATGATCCGTCGATGGCATCGCCACCACACGCTCTCCGAGCACATGACCGTGACGCGCCGCGCGCGACCCTCGGCGCGGAGCTCATCGAGGGCGCGTCCGAAATCCGCGGACAGGGCGTGATCGGCGTAGTTGTGGAAGCTGCGGTTCTGCCACCACGCGTTGGTCTCGAAGGGCACGTCCCTGCTCACCGGGCGTCTACCCGTCAGCGCCTCTTCGCGACGGTAGGCGATCCCCGCGTCCTGCAAGGAAGAAGCCAGCGCGTCCTGGTCGAACTGCGGGTACCGCTTCGAGCCGGGGAGACGCCGCACGTCGACGACACTCTCCACGCGGCTCTCCTGCACGAGCCCGAGGAACTCGTCGATCGTGCGGGTGGAGTGCCCGATGGTGAAGAACGGCTCAGACATGAGGCGACCGTAGCCCACTCGTCCCCATCCACGGACGACCCTTGCCCTGCCGCGGTCCCCGCACCTACGGTGAGGTGACGGGTGGGGATCCGCACCCGGGGCGGGGGCCGTTCGATGAGTAAAGTCCGATTCGGAGTTCTGGGCGTGCTGCTGGCCGCGGTCGTCGGCATCGGTGGTGCTCTTCCCGCCGTCGCCGCCGAACCCACTGCCCGGCTCTCGCTCTTCAAGGCGATCGAGAACCTCGACACGGGGGCCAGTCTCGGAGACCGCACCCTGTGGACGATGCACGCGGTCAACGTGGCCACGGGTGAGACCTTCACCGGCGACGGCCTCAACGGCATGCAGTCGCGCCTCATCCCACCCGGCACCTACCGCATCTTCGAGACCGGCGGCGTGGCCGGGTACGCCTTCTTCTCCTGGAACTGCGACGGCGACGTGACGACGCAGCCGGAGCGTACGATCACGATCACCGCGAACCAGTCGATGACGTGCACGGTGCAGAACAACGCGATCCGGAGCAGCCTCACGCTCGTCAAGAACGTGCAGGGCGGGGGCGCGGCCCCGTCGGAGTGGACGCTGCGGGCCCAGGGACCGTCGACCATCGAGGGGGCGGGAGGCTCCGCTGCGGTGCAGAACCAGCCGGCACGGATCGGCACGTACACGCTGAGCGAGTCCGGCGGACCGGGGAGCTATGTGGCAGGACCGTGGACGTGCGAGCGGCGGGATCTGACGACCGGCGCGACCGCCGCCGTCCCCGTGGCCGGTGATCAGTTCGAGATGACCCTCGGCGGCGCGGTGACCTGCCAGATCACGAACACCGGGGATCTGCCCCACCTGACGCTCGTCAAGGAGGTCGTCGATCCGGCGGCGACCGGATACCCGCTGGCCGCCCCATCCGACTTCGTCCTGACCGCGAGCGGACCCGAGCGGATCTCCGGCCCTTCCGGGTCGGACGCCGTCGACCACGCCTCCATCGACCCCGGTGCCTACACGCTCGCCGAGAGCGGTCCCGCCGGATACAGCGGTGGCGCGTGGACCTGCGTCGACGCCACGAGCGACGGCGGGATCGACGGGGCGCTCCTCTACGTGCGGGAGGGCTCCGACATCACCTGCCGCATCACCAACACCTTCGCGGGCGGTTGGCTCACCCTCGTCAAGAACGTGGTGGGCAGCGACCAGCCGCCGTCCGACTGGACCCTGACGGCCGCGGGACCGGAGACGGTGACCGGTGCCTCCGGATCTGCGGCGGTCACCCGCGTCCCGGTGCCGGTCGGCGACTACGCGCTCGCCGAGGCGGACGGACCCGCCGGATACGCGGCCGGGCCGTGGTCGTGCACGGGCGGCGCCCTGGCGACCGACACCGTGACCGTCGGCGCCGGAGCGGACGTGACCTGCACGGTCACGAACACCCTCGAGGTCGGCCAGCTCACTCTCGTGAAGAACGTCGTGAACGCCGGCGGCGGTCCCCTCACCGCGCAGGACTGGGAGCTCACCGCGGCATCGGCCGACACCGTCATCAGCGGGGTCTCCGGCTCGGGCAAGGTGAGCTTCGCGGCGGTGGCCCCGGGGACCTTCACCCTGTCGGAGGCGAGCACCGCTCCGGAGGCGGGCTCCTATGTGAGCGAGGGCTGGTCGTGCGTCGATGACGAGGGCACTCCCGTCGGCTCCGGCGACACCGTCGAGGTCGTGCCGCTGGAGAGTGTGATCTGCACCGTCACGAACCGGTGGACCCAGTCGACCCTGACGCTGCGCAAGCAGGTCGCCTCCGCCTTCGGCACGCCGGCGCTGCCCTCGGCGTGGACCCTGACCGCGACCGACGGTGCCGCCACGGTGTCGGGACCCGCCAATTCCCCCGCCGTCACGCAGGCGGCCGTCGTCCCCGGCGCATGGACGCTGAGCGAGCAGGACGGCCCCACCGGCTACGATCCGCTCGGCTGGAACTGCTCGGGCGGGACGGTGACCGGCGACGTGGTCCAGGTGCCGCCGTCCGCAGACGTCGTGTGCATCCTCACCAATGCATCGATCACGCCGAGCCTGACTCTCGTCAAGCAGGTCGTGAACGGCGAGCGCGGACGCGCGGTGCCCGGCGACTTCGAGCTGAAGGCCCGCGGCCCGGGCAACGCGGCGCTCTCCGGCCCCAGCGGCTCGGAGTTCGTCACCGACATGCAGCTTCCGCCGGGGGAGTACATCTTCTCCGAGGATGGCCCGAGCGGCTATGAGGGTGAGTGGTCCTGCACCGGCACGACCTGGGACGGGACCACGGCGACGCTGGGATTCGGAGAGGACGCGATCTGCACCGCCACGAACACCTTCGTCGGCGGCACTCTGACGCTCCGGAAGACCGTCGTCGGGGATGGCCCGGGAGCCCCGGCCGGGCCCGCCGACGCCACGGACTGGACGCTGCGTGCAATCGGTGGCGGAGAGTTCCCGCGCCCGCGCATCGAGGGAGCGTCCGGCGAGACGGCGGTGACCCTGGCTCCGCTCGGGGCCGGTGCGTTCCGGCTCTCGGAGCGGGCGGTCGCGGGCGCGCCCACAGCGGACTACCGCAGCGACGGCTGGGAGTGCACCGGGGGCGTGCTGGAGGGCGACATCGTCCAGGTGACCGCAGGGGTCGACACCGTGTGCACGGTGACGAACGTCTACGACCCCCGCTCCGGTCCCGACCCCGAGCCCGAGCCGGAACCCGAACCCGAACCCGAGAATTCGGATCCGGGCACGGATGTCGACCCCGGGACGGCGACCGGGGCGGACGGTGGGGCGGCCTCCGACCTGGCCACGACGGGTCTCGCGCCGGGCGCGGCCGCGGCGGCAGGCGCCGGTGGTCTGCTCGTGCTCCTCGGTGCCGGACTCCTCGCGGCGCGGCGGCTTCGGCGCGCGCGGCACGGGCATCCCGGATCGCGCTGATCCGACCCCTCCGCCCACGCACGGCGGGTCCGCCCTCGAGAGGACGGACCCGCCGTGCCGAGGCTCAGCCGGCGGCCGGTGCGATCTCGTTCGGCGTGACCTCCAGTTCGGTGCTCGCGAGCACCTCGCCGGTGGTGAGGTCGACCGCGTGCACGCTGTCCGCGGCCGGCTCGGTCACGTACGCGATGTCGCCCGCGACGACGATGGCGGGGTGCGGGTCCTGCCACTCGGCGGGCCCTTCCCACGCCTCGATGACCGGGTAGGAGTCGGTGATCTCGCCGGTCTCCGGGTCGAGCACGTGGATGGCGCCGTCGGCGCCGAGGATGTAGGCCAGGTCGCCCGGGCCGCGCGCGACGTCCCGGAAGGTGTACTCGGCCCCTTCGGGCAGGGACACGACCTCGGACGTCATCGCCGCGGTGTCGATGAGCGTGACGGCGCTCAGCAGGTAGCCCTCGGCGTCGGGGTCGTTCTTGTAGTCCCCGACGATGATCGGGCTCGTCTCGCTCACGTACGCGTTGCCCATCCGGCCGTACGGCTGGTCGGGTGCGGCGAGCTTGGTGATCTCGCCGTCCTTGTACACGAGCGCGCCGTCCTCGCACCCGAAGACGACCACCTCGTCGGCCGCGGTCCCTTCGCCGTGGACGCCGGGGCACTGGTCGGACGAGGCGATCTCCGTACCGTCCGCATCGCGCACGACGATGCCGCTGCGACCGTCCGCATCGCCCACCGTGGTGAGGAACGTGCCGTCCTCCAACAGCACCGAGACGCCGTGGTGCGCCTCGACGCCGTCGACGGTCTCCACCGCCGGGAGACCGCCGTCGCCGAGGTCGGCGGTGTCGAAGATCGTGGTGTCGCTCGTGCCGTCGGCGTAGAGGATCGTCTTGCCACCGTGGCGGACGACATGGCCGGGGGTGTCGGCCGCGAACACCGTGTCGGTCAGGACCGCCTCGTCGGCTGACCCGGCCCCGGTGTCGAGCACCTGGAAGCCTTCGCTCATCGTCACCATGACATGGCGACCGTCGCCGGCCGGGTTCAGGCGGGTGAACGGCTCGGAGTCGAAGTCGGCGACGGTGTCGAGGGTCTCGCCGTCGAGGACGAGGATGCCGCCCTCATACGAGATGGCAACCCGGGGGCCGGCGTCCGGTTCCGGGGCGTCGCTCGCGGCGGAGCCGGCTCCAGCCGTGGTCGAGCAGGAGGCGAGCGTCACGGCGGCGCCGAGGGCGACGGCCCCGACCAGCGCCCGGCGCAGGGGGAGTGTCTTCATGCGGTGCTTCTTTCTTGTGAGGGATGGTCTCAGCGGGTGAGACCGGAGGTGATGCGCTCGGTGTTGACGCGCATCATGGTCAGGTAGTCCGGTGCGCCGCCGTCTTCGGCGGTGAGCGACTCGGTGAAGAGCTCGATCACTTCGATGCGGACGTCGGCCTCGTCGGCGAGCGCCTGGACGAGGCGGTCGGGGGAGGAGGACTCCGCGAAGACGGCGGGCACGCCCGTCTCCTCCACGGCACCCACGAGATCGGCGAGGTCGGAGGCCGAGGGGGCCGCGAGCGTGGTGCCGCCCGGGATGACGGCACCGACGACCTCGAAGTCGAAGCGGTCGGCGAGGTAGCCGAAGACGTGGTGGTTGGTCACGAGCGCCCGACGGTCGTCGGGGATCCGGGCGAACGCGCTCGTCATCTCGTCGTCGAGCGCCGTCAGCTCCTCGCGGTAGCCGGCGACGTCCGCCGCGAGGGTGTCGGCGTCGACCCCGTCGAGCGCGGCCAGGGCGGGCTGCAGGGCGTCGACGACGTCGATCATCCGCGCCGGATCGGTCCAGAAGTGGGAGTCCGGCATACCCGCGGCATCGCCGTCGCGGTAGTCCAGGACGTCGATCGCGTCGCCCGCGACGAAGGACGGCACCTCGGCCGCGACGGCCGCGTCGAGATGCTGCTGCAGGCCCTCCTCGAGCCCGAGCCCGTTGGAGACGAGCAGGTCGGCGTCCCGCAGCGTGGCGGCCTCCTGCGCCGAGATCTCGAACGAGTGCGGGTCGGCGTTCGGCTTCATGAGGGTGACGACGCGAGCCTGATCGCCGATGAGCTCGCCGACCACATCGCCCAGGATGTTCGTCGAGACGACGACCACCGGCCGCGTATCGGCGGGAGGGGCGCAGGCGGTCAGAGCGGCGGCGGTGAGCGCGGTGAGAACCGCGGCGAGGGGTCGCAGGAGGCGCATGTCAGCGTCCCGTCTCGGCGACGAACGCCGGAGCGTCGGCGGTATCGAAGGTCCGCGCGAGGCGGGCGTCGTCGGCGTAGTCGATCTCGAACAGCCGGTGCTCCGCCGGGCCGCTCAGATAGGCGCGGTGCTGATCGGCGATGAGGGCCGGAGCCTCGCCCGCCGCCAGCGATTCCGCCACCAGCGGGGTGGTCTCCGCCCGCACCGTCCCGTCGAGCGCGCTGAGCACGAGCACGCGTCCGTCCTGGGTCAGCGCCAGGAGGGTGTCGTCCTCATCGCCGACCGCGGTGACCTGCGCGAGGGGAGTGGGGGCGGTGAGCACCGTCCAGGCCTGCGCGCGGGTGTCGAGGACCCGGATGTCGGTCGGTCCGGCGAGGCCGGCGACCGTGGGGCGCCCTTCGCGGTTGTGGAACGCGGACACGGCTCCGGCCGGCGCTCCGTCCGGGTACGGGATGCGGTCCACGGTGAGCGCCCCGGCTTCGACACGGGCGAGCAGGGCACCGTCGGCGCAGCCGATGACCGCCCCGACCCTGGTCGTGATCGTGCCGGTCGGTGCGGCGCAGTCCTCCCGGAGGCCGGTGCGCTCGCCGTCCGCCGTGTAGCCGACGACGACTCCGCCCGCCTCCCCGTCGGCCTCGGTCACCAGTGCGAACGACCCGACCGGCACCACCAGCCCCTCGTGCGGGGAGCGCTCGATGCGGAACAGCTCACGGATCTCCCCCTTCGACAGGGCCTCCGTGTCGAGGAGGACAGCGTCTCCGGATCCGGAGAAGGAGATGCCGGTGCCGCCGGTGGTCGAGCTGTTCGTCGTCGCGACCGTCGCCGCGCCGTCGCCCTCCACCGTGCCGAGCAGGGCGGGATCGGCGCGGTAGTAGTGGAAGTGGTCGACGTGGTCCCACGTCCAGACGCCGCTGTCGACGACCTCGACGCCGTCGCCGGTGTCTGCGAAGAGGTACCGGCCGTCGGTCGTCATGCCCTCCGGGGCGGCCACCGTGCCGATGTCGGTGACGCTCTCGTCCAGGAGGTCGAGGTGGGTGACCCGACCCTGCGCGTCGATGGTCGTGAGTCCGAGCTGCGGTTCCGCGACCTCTTCCGCTCCGGCGATCGCGCCGTGGCCGTCTCCGGCGGAGGAGGAGGTGGCGGGGCTCTGCGCCGCGGGCCCGGCACAGGACGCGAGGGGGAGAGTCAGGGCGGCGACGGTGATGAGGGGAAGGAGGCGGGAATGCACGAAGAGCCTTTCGGGACGAGTCAGGAGGCGGCGACAGGGACGGGAGGGGCGATCGGCCGTCGGGTTCGCACGGCGACCCGCGCCGCCCAGGACAGACCGGCGAGGGCGATCGCGGCGGCGGCGACGGACGCTCCCGCGGCGGTGGCCGCATACCAGGACGCGAGGAGACCGGCGAGGACGGCAGCCACGCCGAAGGCGCACGCGAGCGCCATCCGCGTGGGCAGGCGCGACGTCCACTGTCCGGCGGCGACCGCGGGGGCGAGGAGCAGACCGACGACGAGCAGCGAGCCCACCGCCTGGTACGACGCCACCACCGCGAGGGTCACCAGTCCGACCAGGGCCGCCTGAGCCCACCGGGGGCGGAGCCCGAGCACCGTCGCGATACGGGCGTCGAGGGCGAGCGCGACGAACGGCCGATGGCAGAGGGCGGCGACCGTCACTCCCACGACCGCGGCCGCGGCGAGCAGGAGGAGGTCGGCGCGGGTGATCGCGAGGATGTCGCCGAAGAGGATCGCCGTGGCATCCGTGGCGAAGCTCCCGGAGTGGGAGATGACGATCACCCCCAGGGCCAGCATCGCGACGAAGAGCAGTCCGATGCTCGTGTCGTAGGAGAGCCGGGCGCGTCGTTGCAGGGCGCCGATTCCGATGCTCATCGCGACGGCGCTGACCGCCCCGCCGACGAGCACGGGTGCCCCGAGCACCGTGGCCAGCGCGACGCCGGGCAGCATTCCGTGCGCCAGGGCCTCACCGAGGAAGGCCATCCCGCGGACGACGACCCAGGTGCCGACGACCCCGCAGAGGACCGCGACGAGAGCGCCGCCGATGAGTCCGCGCTGGAAGAACTCGAGCGTGAACGGGGTGAGCAGGGCGGCGAGCGAGGGGGTCACGGAACGCGAGCCTATTCGTAGTTGAGAATGATTATCAAATTCATAAACTGGAGACATGACGAGAACCCTCCGTGCTGCCGACGGCGCCCTGCGTCTCGACGGCGTCTCCGTCCGGCTCGGCGACCACGAGGCCCTGCGCGGCGTCACCTTGGAGGTGGAGGCGGGTGAGTTCGTCGTCGTCACCGGTCCGAACGGCGCGGGGAAGTCGACGCTCCTGGAGGTGGCCGCCGGGGTGCGCTCACCGACCAGGGGGCGGCGGAGTGCGACCGGGCCGATCGCCTTCGTGCCGCAGCGCGCCGCAGTGCCCCCGGGCCTTCCGCTCACCGCGCGAGACGTCGTGACGGTCGGGACGTGGCGTCGGCTCGGGGCCTTCCGCCGGCGGGATCGGCGGGCGCGTGCGGCGGTGGCGGCGGCGATGGAGCGCACCGCTGTGTCGGCTCTGCAGCGCCTGCCGTTCGCGACGCTGTCCGGCGGCCAGCAGCAGCGTGTGCTCCTGGCTCACGGGCTCGCGGGGGAAGCAGGCGTCCTGCTCGTGGATGAGCCGACGACGGCCCTGGACGCCGCATCGGTCCGTCGCATCCGGGCAGTGCTGCGGGAGGAGGCGGATCGCGGGGCGGTCGTCCTCTGCGTCACACACGATGCTACCCTGATCGCCGATGCCGACCGCGAGGTCGCGCTCCGCGACGGCATGAGGCTCTCTGCGTCGCGCTGAGGGGACCAGCCGCTCAGCGGAGCGCGATCAGAGGCCGTGGCCCATGTCGAAGTCGGAGAGCGCGGGGACCTCGATGTCGCCGGGAGACGACGAGTCGCTCCGCGGCTTCGGGAACAGGCGGTGGGCCTGCAGTTCGTCGACCTCGGCGGAGAAGTCGGGATCAGGTTCCCCGGTGTGGTGGGGGCTGACGAGCACGTCGTTGCCGACGCCGACGAGGAGGTCGGCCCAGTCCTTCTCGCCCTCCAGGAGGATCGGGATCTCGACCGCTTCGGACTCGCCCTCCCTGGCGATGGCGGCGGCCAGGGCGAGCAGCGTCTCCGCGACGTCGTCAGAGGTGATGAGCTGCTGGCCGGCGTAGGAGACGAGTTTCATGCGGGCATCATCGCCTGCCCGCCGCCGTCGCGCACGGGGGTTGCGCTCGCGGGCGAGAACCGTTAGGTCGCTCCGCCTTCGAGTATCTAACTGGGTGAGGTACCGCACGTCAGCGCAGGTAGGCATCGACGAGGAGGGCGCCACGGATGTCGCGGAGCCGGTCGACCAGCCGGGTGATGCCGCTCGCACCGAGGGAGGTGAGCGGGAGGTCGAAGGGCCCGAGGGGCTCGAGCTTCCCCATCCGCACCCGCACGACCTCCCAGCCGGCGCCGCGCACCGCGCGATCCTTCCGGCGATCGGTCTCCTCCCTCTTCCCGACGTGCTCCAGCCCGTGTCGGCCGACCGTGTCGTACTCGATCGCGATCCGCAGTTCCGGGAGCAGGATGTCGGGCCACACCTCCGTATGCCGGAAGAACGGCCGCGCGACCTTGATCGCGTTGACGTCGTCGGGGAACACCAGTCGCGCCGCCAGTGCCTCCCGCAGCTTCCCCTCCGCCGCCGAAGCCGGCTTCGGAGCGCACGCGCTCAGGAACGCCGTGCCCGTCGGCAGCGCGGGAGTCTTCGTGCACAGCGCCGGCGCGGGCTTCTTCGGGCGAGCGGGGAGTGCCCGCGCCTCTCCGAGGATCACGGGCTGCGGACGCGCCAGCGCCGCGCATTCGGGGCACCAGGACGAGCGCCGTCGCACCCGCCCCGGGCGTTCGCGCTGCTCGGTCGGCGTCGCCGCGAACAGATGGCCGACGGCGCATTCCCAGCAGAGCAGCACATCGGCCGCCAACGGGATCTGCGAGAGCGTGATGCCGTGGTTGAGCTCCGGGTGATACTGCCGGATGAGCTCGGGGTAGGCCGCCCACGCCGCCCGGTAGGTGCCGACCGCGTAGGGCACGTCGAGTCCGCGCGAGAACTGGCGTCTCGCCCACCACTGCTGCACGGGCTCGGGCACGACAGCGACGGTAGGCGAGGCCACGGACATCGCCGCTGCGGAGTCACCAGGGTGAACATCGACGGCTGCTCTGTCGTGTCCGCAGGGGCGCGCCTAGGGTCGGTGGCGAAGACCGGTGCCTCTGCGCGCGTGGAGAGCATCTCCGATCGCAACCGAAAGCAGGAAACCATGGCTGAACTGATCGTCATCTCCTATGACACCGAGAGCGACGCGGAGGGTGCTTACAACCGCGTCCAGGCCCTGCAGGACGACCTCGTCGTCGAGCTCGCCGGCCTCGCGCTCGTGAAGGTGGACGGCGAGGGCAAGACGAAGGTGGAGTACCCGGGCGCCGGGAGCAGGATCGGCCTCGGCGTCGCCTCCGGCGCTCTGTTCGGTGCGCTGATCGGCATCCTGTTCTTCATCCCGGTCGCCGGCCTGGTGTTCGGCGGCCTCCTCGGGGCCCTGTTCTCCGGCCTCGACAAGACCGGCATCGACGCCGAGTTCCGCGACCGCGTGAAGGCCACCGTGACGGCAGGCAAGTCCGCCGTCGTCATCTACGCGCTCAAGCTCACGGAGGACAAGTTCGCCGAGGCGCTGGCCCCGTACAACGGCACCGTCGTGCAGACCTCGCTGTCGAAGGAGGACGAGGCCGAGCTGGTCAAGGACCTCGGCGGCCACTGACCGCCGACCGATGCGCCCGTCGTGGATCCGTCCGCGGCGGGCGCATCGGGTGTCGGGTGTCGGAGGGGCGTGACAGGCTGCGAACGTGGACACGCTGAGCCTCCGGCCCTGGTCGGCCGACGATCTCCCTCTCCTGCACGCGGCGAACGCCCCGGAGATGACGGTGCACCTCAACGGGCCGGAGAGTGCGGCGGAGGTGCAGGCGCGTCACGAGCGGTACCTGCGTCTCGTCGCGGGGGACGAGGCCCTGATGTTCGCGATCATCGACGACGAGGGGCAGCCTCTCGGCTCGATCGGCGCGTGGCGGATCACGTGGCACGACGAGCCGGCGTGGGAGACCGGCTGGTTCGTGCTGCCTGCTGCACAGGGCCGGCGAGTGGCCGCCCGGGCTCTGGCTCTGCTCGTCGATGTCCTCCGCGATCGCGCAGGGGAGGGGCGTTCGCTGCTCGCGTTCCCCGCGGTCGACAACCCGGCGTCGAACGCGGTGTGTCAGCGGGGCGGATTCACCCGTCAGAGAACCCTCACGGAGCAGTTCCGCGGAGCCGAGCTCACGGTCAACGAATGGGTGCTCGACCTCGCCGCCGACTCCTCGGCGGCATGACCTCGTCGGGTCAGCGGCGCACGCGCGCCCTGGTCTTCGCGACGCCGGCGAGGGTCGCTCGTACCGGCGTTCCGAGGTAGAGGCCGAGGGAGGCGCCGGAGGCGAGCGCGATCCCGATCACGGCGGCGTCGATCAGCGATCCGCCGACGGTGAGCATCCCGGTGGAGGTGCCCGCTGCGTGCACGACCTCGAGGAGGCCCTGGAACACCGCGACACCGGGCACGAGCGGGACGATCGCGGCGGTCGTCACCGCGACCGAGGGCACGTGCAGGTTGTGCGCGATGAGCATGCCGATGAAGCTCGCCAGCAGTGCTCCGACCGCGCTCGCCGCGGCCGGGTGGAGCTGGAGCGCGACGGTGCCCGCGTACCCGGCAAGGGTGACGGCGCTGAGCAGGGCGCTGACGAGGATGATGCGGATGCCCGCGCCGTTGAACACGGCCACGGCGACCGCGATGATGATGGCCCCGACGAACTGGTTGAGCAGCGGGCCGAAGGGCGCTGGGTCGTCCGGCAGCTCCATCGTGAAGCCGAGCACGCCGCCGAGCTCCAGGCCGACGAGGATGCCGATGACCACCCCGAGCGTCTGCATCGTCAGGTCGAGGATGCGGCCGCCGGCCGTGAGCGCGAAGCCGTCGATGGCGTCCTGCGCGGCGCCCACCACCGTGAGCCCGGCGAGCATGAGCACGATGCCCGAGGCGACGATGATCGACGGGCGGATGCCGACGAACGGTTCGATCCCCGCGCTGCCGAGCGCCGAGACGGCGACCGCGACGACCGTGGTGACGAGGCCTCCCGCGATCTGGCTGAAGAACAGCGGCACTCGCAGCCGGGCCAGGCCCGCCTGGGTGAGCGCCGCCCCCAGCGCGGCGACGAAGGTGAGGCCCACGATGAGCGGGGAGGCGCCGAGCATGATGCTCACGCCGACCGCGAGGAGCGCCCGTGCGACGATCACCACGGACTGCTGGTAGCGGAAGGGCACGCGACGGATGACCCGGAACGCGGTGCGTGCGGATTCCAGATCCAGGCCGCCGTCGATGTCGGCCACGAGCGCCTGCACGCGCTGCAGCTTGGCGTGGTCGGGGGCGGCCACGCGGACCACGCGGACGAGCGTCTCGGGCCACACCTCCCCGCTGAGGTGGAAGGACACCGTGATCGAGTTGTAGGTCACATCGACCTGGACGCCCTTGAGGCCGTACGCCTCGCAGACGCGCGTGATGGCGAGCGTGACCTCGTGCGCGGAGGCGCCGACCGCGAACATCGACTCCCCGATGCGCGTCGCCAGATCGAGGACCCGCGGCACCGTGTGCTCGTCGATCACGGGCATCGCCTCGGTGTGGGCGACGGAGGACGGATCCGTGTGCAGCAGCCGGCGGACGGACAGGAGCAGTCGCTGGGGGGAACGCGCGGGCATATCTCCCATTCTCCCGCGGACGAGGGCCACCCGATCGACGGCCCGTCTGTCAAGGCCCGAGACGGCCCCCCGGCCCTGCTTCTACAGTGGGGTCTCGCCGCGCCGCTCCCGACGCCGTGGCAGGAGGATTCGACGATGACGGATGACTCGCTTCCCACGGAGGCGCTGCTCGATGGGCGCTACCATCTCCGGGAGTGCGTCGGGCAGGGCGGGATGGCCCGAGTGTACCGCGCGGAGGATTCGCTGCTCGGGCGCACGGTCGCCATCAAGATGCTCCGCGCGGAGACCGAACAGGGTGCCGCCTCCGAGCGCGCCCGCGGCGAGATGACCGTGCTCGCCTCGCTCAACCACCCCGCGCTGGTCACGCTGTATGACGCGCAACTGCATCCGGGACGGGCGGAATACCTGGTGATGGAGTTCGTCGACGGCCCGACCCTCGCCGAGCGGATCGCCCAGGGGCCGCTGCCCTCGGACGAGGTGGCGGCGCTCGCGGCTGATCTGGCGGAGGCCCTCCATGTTGTGCACGGCGCGGGGATCGTCCACCGCGACATCAAGCCCTCCAATGTCCTGCTCACCGGGCGCTCCCTCGCCGGGAGCCGGTCGGGCGCCAAGCTCGCCGACTTCGGGATCTCGGTGCTCGTGGACGCGGCCCGGCTGACGTCTCCCGGAACCGTGATCGGTACCGCGGCATACCTGGCGCCGGAGCAGTTGAACGGCGCGGCGCCGGCGCCTGCCGCCGACATCTATGCGCTGGGCCTGGTCCTGCGCGAAGCGCTCACGGGAGAGCGCGCTTTCGCGGAGGCCGAGGGGATCGGTGCCACCCTTGCCCGCTTGATCGATCCCCCCGCGATTCCGGAATCCGTGGGTCCGGCATGGTCCGCGCTGCTGCAGCGGATGACCGCGACGGATCCGGAGGACCGGCCGAGCGCCGCCGGCGTCTTCGCAGCGGTGTCCGCCCTCGCGCACGACCCCTCGATTCCGCCGCGGCCCCCGGTTCCGGCTCCGATCGCCGCCGCAGCGCTCGCGGAACGGGAGCCGGCCGGTCCGTCTGCTCCGACACGAACCCTCGTGCTGCCCGCTCCTCCGTCTCCCGAGGTCGGGATGCTCCGCTCCCGGACTCCTCGCCTGCAGCGGGCTCGGCGACGCCGCGGACTCCTGACCGGAGCCGTGGCGGTCGCGGTCGCCCTCACCGTCGCCGGAACGCTCTGGGCGGCCGGAGCGCTCAACCCGAACCCTGTGGTGACCCCTGTCGACACCGAACCGACCCCGCGCTCGTCGCCCACGCCGGCGGTCGTCGTGCCCGTCACCGTGCCGGAAGAGGCGGACACGCCGGCGACCCCGGTCGAGGCCCCGGCTCCGGAACCGGCGCCCGACGTGCCGGACGACAAGAAGGCAGAGAAGGCTCAGGAGGCAGCTCAGAAGGCCGCCGACGAGCAGCGGAAGGCCGAGGAGGACGCGCAGAAGAAGGCCGAGAAGGCTCAGGAGCGCGCCGAGAAGGAAGCGGAGAAGGCCCAGGAGAAGGCCGAGAAGGCGAAGGGGGAGGACACCGACCTCGAGGACTGAGTCCTCGGGCCTGTGCGTTCCTCTACGGCGGAGCCGGTGTCAGACGGCGAGATCCGCGAGCTGCCGGGAGGCGGTGCTCGTCTCCGTCGGCTCCGGCACCAGATACAGGCCGTTCGGCGTGTTCGCGGTGAACGCCAGCGCGTCCACCCACCGCCGGTTGATGGCCGGAGGCCTGCTGCCGAAGAACTTGAACACGATGTTCGAGTGCGCATGCACCCAGACCGTCGTCCGGCCGCCCCCGACGGAGGCGTCTTCCTTCCACGAGAACGGCATCGGTTCGCCGCGCCGGAGCTTCGTCGTCATGACGAGCTGGATATGTGTGAGAGCGCGGTCCTCGATCTCGATCTTCGGACCGCCCTCATAGATGAACTTGCCCATTCGATGGATCCTTCGTTCCATCTCCACAGGAACCCGTTGCCAAGAGGCGCAACCATGCCGATCGCTGGTGGGGATGTCTCCACGCTCTCACCGATCCGGGCTTTGTACCACCCCTCCTTCGTCCATCCGGTCGCGGCGGACGTCCCGGTTCTCAGATGCGGCGGGGGCCGGGGCCGCTCTCGCCGAGGGCGTCCTCCGGATTGAGCAGGCGGCAGGCCTTGAGGGACAGGCAGCCGCAGCCGATGCAGCCCGCGAGCTCGCGCTGCAGATGCTCGAGCTGGGTCCGCCGCTCCTCGAGCTCGGCGCGCCAGCGCTTGGCCACGCGGCGCCAATCGCCGTGCGAGGGCGGGGCGTCGACGGGCAGGGTCTGGAAGAGCTCTTGGACCTCGCTGAGCGGGATGCCGATGCGCTTGGCCACCACGATGATCGAGATCCGTCGCAGCATGTGGCGGCGATAGCGTCGCTGATTACCCGGCGTGCGCGTCGACGCGATGAGGCCGAGCTGCTCGTAGAAGTGCAGCGCGGAGGGCGCGACGCCCGTGCGTCGGGTGACCTCCCCGATCGGGAGGAGATCGTCCGGTTCCATCCGCCGCCCTTCCGTAGACCTCAACAATACTTGAGGAACGGGCGGAACGGTCAGCGCGAGGTCGGCGGAAGCTTGTCGACGCCGTGGCGGTTCGGCTTGTCTGGCTCGGCCGCGGTCTCCGGGGTCACGTCCGGGCTGTCGGCCGGCGCGCCCGACGTCGGATAGTGCGGCTCGTCGATCTCGACGGCCTTGTCCCGCTCGTCCGCCGGGGGCAGGTGGTCCAAGGGCTGCTTGATGTCATCGGGGTGGTGGCTCATGGCCCCAGGGTGCGCTGTGCCGCGTGCGGCACCCAAGGGGGTTGTCATCCGGCCCGCCGTGTGGTCGGTGGGTGGCGCTACTACGGGTCGAGCGCCATGCTCCGCGCCGAAGGCGGTCCGGATCTCATGCTCTGGGAGGCGCCGGGGCACGCGCCGATGAAGCTCACGGTGTCGGGGGAGGAGCGGCCGCTCTTCTTCCTGCGCACGACCGAGATCCACGCGCTCGCCGAGCGGTTCGCGGCAGAGGGCGTCGAGGTGGTGAGCTTCGACGACGGCGGCTTCGCCCTCTTCCTGAAGTTCTTCGACCCGGACGGCACCCTGCTCGGACTCATCCAGCACGCCGCCTGAGCCCGGCGTCGCGCGCGGGTCGTCGGGCTCCGCGGCCCTGTCGGTGGGTGCCGGGCTGGGCTATCGTCGGGGCACGGCTCCGCGCGGAGGGGCTGCGAGGAGGAGCGCATGGAGCAGGTCGACACGGTGATCGTGGGCGCGGGCGTGGCGGGATTGACGGCGGCGCGGCTGCTGCAGGATGCCGGGCGGACGGTCGTGGTGCTCGAAGCGCGCGACCGGATCGGCGGCCGGGTGCACACGGATCGGACCGACGGCATCGTCGATCTCGGCGCCTCGTGGATCCACGGTGTCGACGGCAGCCCGGTAGCGGCGGCTGCCGAGGCCTTCGGCATGCGGACCGTGGAGTTCACCGTCGGCGGTTTCCAGGTGGACAGCCGGCCGATCGCCTATCACGGCCCCGACGGGCGCCCGCTCTCCGCCGAGGAGACGCGCGCCTTCGCCGCCGATGTCCACGCGGTGGACGCCGTGCTCCCGGACATCATCGCCACCTCCCGCCCCACGGCCTCCTACCGCGACGTCACGGACGAGGCCCTCTCGCGCCAGGGATGGAGCGCCGAGCGTACGCAGCGGGTGCGGGAGTACCTGGAGCATCGCGCCGAGGAGCAGTACGGGGCGTGGATCGAGGACCTCGCCGCGCACGGCCTCGACGACGACGCGATCGAGGGCGACGAGGTCGTGTTCCCCGACGGGTACGGCGTGCTCCCGGAGCGCCTGGCCGAAGGCCTCGACATCCGGCTGGAGCACCTCGTCACCCGTGTCGACTGGAGCGACGACGGCGTCTGGGTGCGGACCTCGCACGGCGACTTCTCCGGGGACACGACCGTCATCACGGTTCCCGTCGGCGTGCTGCAGGCCGGAACCATGGAGATCGTCCCTCCGCTGCCGCCGGTGAACGCCGAGGCGCTGGGGCGGCTGCGCATGAACGCCTTCGAGAAGGTCTTCCTGCGGTTCCCGACGCGGTTCTGGGAGGACGGGGTGTACGCCCTCCGGCAGCAGGGCCCCGAGGCGCGATGGTGGCACTCCTGGTACGACCTCACCGCGCTGCACGACGAGCCGCTCCTGCTCACCTTCGCCGCCGGGCCCGCCGCGGCAGCCACGCGGGACTGGAGCGATGCGGAGGTGCAGGCCTCGATCATGGCGCAGCTCCGCCGGCTCTACGGCGACGGAATCCCCGATCCGATCGGGATGCGCCGCACGGCCTGGCAGGACGATCCGTTCGCGCACGGGTCGTACGCGTACATGACGGTCGGGTCGATCACCGCGGATCACGACGACCTCGCCACCCCGGTCGGCGGCGTGCTGCACCTCGCCGGCGAGGCCACGTGGACCGACGATCCGGCCACGGTCCCGGCGGCCCTGTTCTCCGGGCATCGTGCGGCGGAGCGCATCCTCGGGCGGGCGGTCCCGATCGAACGACTGTGGACACCGGAGTGACATGCCCCGGCGCCGGCAGTGTGGCCGTCGCCATACGTGCGGTCAACCCCCTGCGTCATTCCTCGCCGCCGCGCATACGGTCGTCGGACCGAACAGAGGAGGAGAGCATGAGCGACCCCCAGAACACGCAGGGCACCCCCGGCGCCGACGAGGAAGCCGACACGGCCTCCGGCGGCGCTCCCGACGACAGCGGTGAGAGCACCGACGACGTGCTCGAGCGCGAGACGACGGACGACGAGGGCAAGCCCCTCGAGAACCCGTCCGGCGGCTGACCGCCGCACCGCCCGAGGGTCAGCCGCGCCCCAGGTGGCGCGGCTACTCTCGGGTCATGCGCCGCATCGCTCTCGTCCCTCTGCTGCTCGCCGTCGGTCTCCTCGCCGGGTGTGCGCAGGTCACCCAGGCCGCGGGAGACGCGTTCGGAGTTCCGGTCGCGGAGACGTGCGCGACCATCGACGACGCGTACGCGCAGTATCAGGAGCTGCTGAGCCAGGGCGACGCGTCCGCGGAGCAGCTCGATGCCGCGCGCGACGACCTCGTCGCCACCCTCGACGGCGTCGCGGACGGAATGGACGGGCAGCTCGGCGACCTCATCCGCTCCGGCGCCGATCAGCTCGGCGGCATGACCGACCTTCAGGCCCCGGAGACGGTCGAGGCGATCGAGCGCCTCCACGACGGACTCTCCTCCTTCTGCGGCTGAGCCGGCTCGCGCGGTCGTGTCGCGACGTACCACTGCCGGAGCAGCAGCACGATGAGCAGTACGTCGACGGCGTCACCCGCGTAGAACATCAGCTCCGCTCCGATCCGCGCGTCCCCGGGGTCGACACCCACCGGAGGGTGTGCCCACAGCCACTTGGCGAGGATCGAGTGCGCGGCGATGAAGACGATGAGGACGGACGCCCGTACGGTGACGGAGGCTCGATGCGGATCGGGATCGAGGCCGAGGATGCTCGCGGTGAACAGATACCCCGTCAACAGGACGTGCAGGTGCACGGCAGCATGCAGCCACGGTGAGGCGTGCATGAGGGGGAACAGCGGCGTGGCGTAGAGGAGCCACACCCCGCCGATGTTGAGGGTGCCTGCGACCACGGGATGCGTGAGCACCCGGATCGGGGCGCTGCGCAGCACCCGGGAGAGCACACGAGCCTCGGCGACCGGAAGGGCGCGGAGGGCCAGGGCGGCGAACGGTCCGACGGTGCCGACCGCGGTGCACAGCAGACCGCTCATCCAGGCGGCCGTCCGTGGCCGCGGCCACGGACTGCGGTCGCGGGTCCGCCGCAGCGCGACGAGATACAGCACGGCGGCGCCGAGGAGGAGGACGAGGGCGAGGAAGGGGAGGACGTCGATGCCCCCCGCCCGTCGCATCCGCATCGAGGCCCGGAACCCGAGGCGGGTCGTCGTGCCGGTCGTGTGGATGCCGAGGCTTGTGGTCGACGACGCCGTCGAAGAGCTGGAAGAACCCGACCCCGATAGTTGCGAAACCGCAACTATCGGCGTATGGTTGATCTCGATCAACTTTCTATGCAGGAGCATTCCCCCGTGACACACACCTCATCCTCTTCCGAGACCGCGCGCTCGGCCCGCGAGGTCTTCACCGCGATCTCCGGCCTCATCGTCGGCATGTTCGTCGCCGTGCTCTCCGGCACGGTCGTCTCGACCTCGATGCCCGTCATCATCGCCGACCTCGGCGGCACCCAGTCGCAGTACACCTGGGTCATCACCGCGAGCCTTCTCGCCACCGCCGTCTCGACGCCGATCTGGGGCAAGCTCGCCGACCTCGTCGACCGCAAGGTCCTCATCCAGATCTCGCTCATCCTCTTCACGGTCGGCACGGTCATCGCCGGCTTCTCGACCGACACGAACATGCTCATCGCGGTCCGCGTCGTGCAGGGCATCGGCGTCGGCGGCCTCATGTCGCTCGTCATGATCGCCGTGGCCCTCATCATCTCCCCGCGCGAGCGCGGCAAGTACATGGGCGTCGTCGGCGGCATCATGGCCCTCGGCACGATCGGCGGCCCGCTGCTCGGCGGCGTCATCACCGACGCCTGGGGCTGGCGCGCCAACTTCTTCGTCGGCGTCCCGTTCGCGATCGTCGCGCTCGTCCTGCTGCAGTTCACCCTGCACCTGCCCAAGCCGCAGCGCGGCACCAAGGTGTCCATCGACTACTTCGGCATCGTCCTGCTCGCCGTGGGCGTCTCGACCCTGCTGATCTGGGTCTCCATGGGCGGCAACCAGTTCGACTGGGACTCCGGGACCAGCATCGCCCTCGCCGTCACCGCGGGCGTCGCCATCGCCGCCTTCGTCGCCGTGGAGTTCTTCGTCAAGGAACCCATCGTCCCGATGTCGCTGTTCCGCAACCGCACCTTCACGCTGTCGGTCATCGCCTCGATCGCGATCGGCGTCTCGATGTTCGCGACCTCGGTCTTCCTCGCGCAGTACTTCCAGCTGGCCCGTGGCGCCACGCCGACCGAGTCGGGCCTGATGACCATCCCCATGATCATCGGTCAGATGGGCGCGTCGATCATCATCGGACAGCTCGTCAGCCGCTTCGGCAAGTGGAAGGGCTGGATGGTTACCGGCTCGATCCTCGCCACCATCGGTGTGAGCCTGATGGCCACCCTGCGCTACGACACCCCGTTCACCCTGGTGGCCGTGTACATGTTCGTCCTCGGCGCCGGCCTCGGCATGGTCATGCAGAACCTCACCCTGATCGTGCAGAACGACACCGCGCCGCAGCAGCTGGGTGCCGCCTCGTCGAACGTCAACTTCTTCCGCACGATCGCCGGCACCATCGGCGTGACCGTCATGGGATCGCTGCTGTCGACCAGCGTGGCCGACTTCATGAAGGACGGCCTGAAGGGCTTCGTCCCGACCACGCCCGACGAGATCAGCGCCCTGGAGCGCCTGGGCTCCGGAGACGTGCCGAAGGTGGGCGAGCTGCCCGACACGATCCGCACGATCGTCGAGAGCGCCTACGGGCACGGCATCGCGGACGCGTTCATCCTCGCCATCCCGCTGGCCGTGATCGCGATCATCGCGATCGCGTTCATCAAGAACAAGCCGTTGTCCACCAAGAACGCCGCGGAGCAGCTGCGCGAGCAGGCCGAGGAGTCCGTCATCGAGGTCTCCGAGGCCGAGGTCGGCGCCAACCTCTCGACGGGGACGATCCGCACCGGGCAGGCCGGACCGGCGACCACCACGGGGTCGGTGAGCGTGCTCGAGCGCGACGATCGGAAGCAGGAGCGCTGACATGATCGCGTCCGAGGCGGTCGGCACCCCCGACGTCGACACCGCCCTCAGCGACCTCCAGGCGCATCTCAACCTCATCTTCGCGCGGACCCGGTCGCTGTGGAAGGAATCGGCGTCCCGGGTCCACCCGGAGCTGCAGGTGGCGGGGTACAAGCTGCTCACGTTCATCGACCGGGCGGGCTCGGCCAGCGCGCACGAGCTCGCCGAGCGCTTCGAGATGGACAAGTCCGTCGTCAGTCGCCAGGTGCGGATGCTGGAGGACCTCGGGCTGATCGCCTCCGTGCCGGACGAGCGTGACGGCCGGCTCCGGGTGCTCACCGCGACGCCCGCCGCGTGCACCGCTCTCACCGAGGTCCGGCGAGAGTACGGCACCCGGCTCCGCGCCGTGATCGACGAGCTCACGCCCGCCGAGATCGACGCCGCGTCCAAGGTGTTCCGGCTCCTCGCCGAGGTCTGAACCGGGCCCCGCGACCGCCTGCGGTCGCGGGGCTTCGCCGTACACTGGCGATATGCGCGCCTCGTCCGACGATCCCGCCGACGACGCTCCCCTCGACGATCTCGACCAGGCGGTCGCCCGCGTCGAGCACGAGCTCGGCCGTCTGTTCGCCCGCATCCGCGTCGGGTGGCGCGAGGCTGCCGCCACCGTGCATCCGGACCTCCAGCCGCTCGGGTACCAGGTGCTGACCTCGATCCTCGCCGGACGGGCGACCTCGGCGGGGGCTCTCATCGAGCGCCTGCAGACGGACAAATCCGCCGTGAGCCGGCAGGTGCGTCAGCTCGAGCAGCTCGGGCTCGTCGAGAGCATCCCCGATCCCGAGGACCGCCGCGCCCGGGTGCTGGTGGCGACCCCGCTGGCCGAAGAGCGCGTCGCTCTCGCCCGCTCCCGGTATGAGGGGCGCATCGGCGAGCGACTGCGCGGCTGGACGGCCGCCGACCTCGACCACTTCGCGAACCTCGTCGCCGATCTGGGCGGTTGATACACCGGAACACCTGGTCGATTCACGGGAATACAGCGGCCGGCCGTGTCCTTGGTCCCTCTGTGACTCTCTACGACTCCGCCGACTTCGGCTCGCTGCACCTGTCCAACCGCGTCGTCATGGCGCCGCTCACCCGCACGCGTGCGGACGCCGACGGCGTGCCGACCGCGATCATCGAGGAGTACTACCGTCAGCGCGCGGGGCAGGGGCTGATCATCTCCGAGGGCGTCTGGCCCGTCCTCGAGGGCAAGTCGTACCCCGGGCAGCCGGGGATCGTGACCCCCGCCCAGATCGACGGATGGCGACGCGTGACCGACGCCGTGCACGCCGAGGGCGGCACCATCGTCATGCAGCTCATGCACGGCGGCCGGGTGGGCCACCCGGAGATCTCCGGTGAGCCCCGCGTCGTCGCCCCGAGCGCCCTGGCCGCCCCCGGCCAGACGCGGACGCCCCAGGGCAAGGCCGACCTGCCGGTCGCGCACGCCCTCACCCTCGACGAGATCCCGGTGGTCGTCGAGCAGTTCGTCCAGGCCGCGCGGAACGCGATCGTGGCCGGCTTCGACGGCGTCGAGGTGCACGGCGCCAACGGCTACCTCGTCCACGAGTTCCTGTCTCCCGTGTCCAACGTCCGCGACGACCGGTACGGCGGCGCGCCGGAGAACCGCGCGCGCTTCGCGATCGAGGTGACCACGGCGGTCGCCGCCGCGGTGGGTGCCGACCGGACCGGCATCCGGCTCTCTCCGGCCCACGGCATCCAGGGCGTCATCGAGGACGACGCGGCCGACGTCCTCGCGACCTACACCGCGCTCGCCGAAGGACTCGCGCCTCTGGGGCTGGCCTTCGTCGATGTGCTGCACCCCGAGCCCGCGGGAGAGCTCGTCCAGGCCATCCGCCGGGCGGCGGGCGCACCGCTGATCGTCAACACCGGCTTCGGCGTCGAGACCACCCGTGCCGCGGCAGAGGAGCTGGTGGCCGAGGACTGGGCGGACGCGGTCGCGGCCGGGCGTCCCGTCATCGCCAACCCCGACCTCGTGGAGCGCTGGCGGACCGGGGCCGAGCTGAACGAACCGCGCCCCGAGCTGTTCTACGGTTCGACCGCCGAGGGGTACATCGACTACCCGTCCCTGGAGGTCGCGCGCGCCGGCGAGTGATGCGGAGCGCCCGCTGTCACACGACGATGTCGTCGGCCGTGTGCAGCGGGCGCCATCCGGTCTCGCGGATCCCGCGTCGGGGGAGGACGTCGGCGTCGGGCAGCGGGCCGAGGTCGACTCCGGTGAGGGTGGTGACCGCGGCGACGGGCACCTGGAAGGTGCGGAAGGCTCCGAGCGACGCGACGGCGAGGACACCCTCCCGGGTGTCGACGAGCTCGGTCTGGTCGAGGAGGAACGCGGCGGCGGCGAGTCGGCCCTCGGAGCTCCAGGCCGCGATCTTCCAGAACCGGAGGGGGATGCGGATGCCGCGGTACGGCGGGTCGGTGTCGGCGAGCACCGGGGCGGTGAAGACGGACAGGCGCTGTGCGGTCGTCTCGGCATACGCGAGCACGTGGTCCTCCAGCCCGAGCCAGAGGTCTTTCGACTGGTTGAAGACGGCCGCCTGCGGCGCCGCGTTGGGGTAGGTGAAGGTGGCTTCCATGGCCGCGCGGGCGTCGGAGCGCTCGCCCCAGCCCGGATCGCGGCGGCGCACGAGATGCCCGCGGTCGAGGTCGTTCCCCGCATAGACCGCCGGACCCGCCTGCTCCTCTGCGGGCACTCGCGGGTCAAGACGCCACTCGCCCGTCCGGGGGAGATCCCGCAGGCGGGCGCCGTCGATGGTGACGGCCGTCACCGCGGCGAGCCGCCGCTCCGGGTCCAGCAGCACCGTGAACCGCGGCGCCGGCAGGGTGCGCACCGCCATCGGGGGCACGGGGAGCGGGAGCGGGATGCCGAGGAACCCGGGGTCGTAGCCGTCCGTCATGCCTCCATCGTGCCCCGGCCCGCCGACATCGGGTGGCCGTATCTCAGGCGGACCCGTTGTCCTCCGCGCGCCGTGCCGCGGCCTCCCGCATACGGCGGCGGATGCGCAGCGCGATGAACACCAGGAGCAGCAGGATGAGCAGGCCGACTACCACGTCGGAGATCACGCCGCTCCACTGCTCGAGGATCGGCCGGATGGCGGGGCCGAAGGCGAACCCGAGGCCGATCCAGATGCCGTTCCAGACGGCCGACCCGACCAGGGTGTACAGCGTGAACTTCCACAGCGCCATGCGCTCGATGCCGGCGGGGATCGAGATGAAGGAGCGCACGAGAGGCACGCAGCGGCCGAACAGCACCGCGCCGCCGCCCCAGCGGGCGAAGAACGCCTCCGCCTTGTCGAAGTCGTCGTGGTCGAGGAGGGGGATGCGTCCGACGATGCGTCGGGTGCGGTCCCGGCCGACCGCCGCGCCGAGTCCGTACCAGATCCACGCGCCGACGAGCCCTCCGAGGGTGGCCGCGGCCCAGGCGCCCCAGGCGTTCATCCGGCCGTCGTAGGCGAGGAACCCCGCCGCGGGGAGGATCGCCTCGGACGGGATCGGGGGGACGAACGTCTCGATGAGCACCGCGAGGCCGACACCGACCTCACCGAGGGTCTCGATCAGGCTGAGCACCCAGCCGATGAATCCGTCGTAGCCGGGGGCGGAAGCGGCGAGGGGCAGGGTGCCGGGGGTCATCGTGTCCTCTGTCGGGGGATCGCGGTGATCGTGCGGAGAGCGGGTCCGTCGGAGCGGACATCGCCTCTGCACGGTATCGCCCTTCCCTGGACTCCGCCTGCGTGCGCAGGGAGCGGGAGGAGCCGGCGTTGTCAAGGCGCTCGTCGCCGTCCGACGGTACGGAGATCATGGATCCCCATCGACCGAGGAGGCAGCATGACCGATCCGCGCCAGGACGAGACGACCGGGTTCCCGGGGGAGCCCCCGACCGCCAACAACGGAGAAGGCGACGCCCCGGAGGTCGACGTGACCGATCTGGAGCCGGAGGAGATCGAGGACGGCGTGGAGGTCGACGACCGTCCCTGATCGGTAGGGGAGATTTTGACATAGGTCAAAATCTCCCCTACCGTCGAGTCATGGGCACGGCGGAGAGCAGAGACGGCGAGACCGATGCGATCAGCGGTGTCACCGCCGCCGAGATCTCCGAGAGCGTGCGCGACCTCGTCGAACGGGGAACCCTCGTCGCCGGCGACCGCCTCCCTCCTGTCCGCACCCTCGCACAGCGCCTCGGCGTCAACCGCAACACCGTGCTCGCGGCCTATCGCTCCCTCGTGACGGCGCGCATCGCGACCACCGGCGGGCGCACCGGCACGACGGTGCTCGGACCGGCTGCCACGCCGGATGAGGGCTTCACGCCCGGAACGGCCCTGCGTGACATCGCCAGTGGGAACCCCCAGGCGGCCCTGCTGCCCGATCTCGCCGCGGCCCTCGCGGCGGTGCATCCCCGGTCCGTCCTCTACGGCGAGTCGGTGATCGACGCCGAACTCGCCGAGTGGGCGACGCGCTGGATCGCAGAGGACCAGCCGCGTCCCTTCCGGCTCTCGGTCACCGCGGGCGCCGTCGACGCGGTGGAGCGGCTGCTCGCCCAGACGCTCGTGCACGGCGACCGGGTGGGCCTCGAAGACCCCTGCTTCCTCTCCAGCATCCAGACCGCGCGGCTGGCCGGGTACACGCCCGTCGCCATCCCGGTCGACGAGGAGGGGCTGACCGTGGAGGGAGTGCGCGAGGCCCTGGAGGCCGGCGTGCGCGCGATCGTCTGCACGCCCCGTGCGCACAACCCCACCGGGGTCAGCACCAGCGCCGCCCGCGCTGCGGAACTGCAGGAGGTGCTCGCGCCCCATCCGCATGTCCTCGTGATCGAGGACGACCACTTCTCCCTGCTCGCCCCCAGGCCCTACGCGAGCATCATCGGCCCGGCGCACGAACGCTGGGCCCTCGTGCGGTCGGTGTCGAAGTTCCTCGGGCCGGACATGCGCCTGGCGGTGACGGCCTCGGACCCGGTCACGGCGGAGCGGCTCGCCCTCCGGCTCAGCCCCGGGACGATGTGGGTGAGTCATGTCATGCAGCAGCTCGCCGCGGCCATGCTCCGTGACGAGGAGGTCCATCGGCTCATCGCGACGGCGGGCGCCCGCTACGCGGCCCGCAATCGGTCCTTCGTGGCGCTCCTCGCCGCCCGCGGAGTGGAAGCCTCCGGGGCGAGCGGCCTGAACGTGTGGGTCGACGTCCGCGACGACGCCGGCGTGGTCGCGGATCGACTGGCGCGCCGCGGATGGCTCGTCCGTCCGGGTTCCGAGTTCGCCCTGGAGGACGAATCCGCCGGGGGGCGCCACGTGCGGGTGACCGTGCACGATCTCGACGACGCGGAGCTGCGCCGCCTCGCCGACGATGTCGCCGCAGCCGCCGGACCGGCCTCGACCGAGGAGGGCGCGTGATGCAGGGCGAGACGGCGGGTGTCTTCCGGGTCGGGCGGTCGTCGCGACTGGACGGCGTGCTCTACGACCTGCGCGGTCCGGTGGCGGAGCGGGCCGCAGAGCTGGAGGCCCGTGGCGAGCAGATCCTCCGCCTGAACATCGGCAATCCCGCCCCGTTCGGCTTCGAGGCGCCGCCGGTCATCGTGGAGGCGCTGCGAGCGGCGCTTCCCCGTGCCCACGGCTACTCCGAGTCCCCTGGTCTGCCGGAGACGCGCGAGGCGATTCGCGCGCACTATGCGCGCCGACCCGGATTCCCGGCCCTGGGGATCGATGCGGTGACCGTCGGCAACGGGGTGTCCGAGCTCGTGGGCCTCACCCTGCAGGCGCTCCTGGAACCGGGGGACGAGGTGCTCGTCCCGAGCCCCGACTATCCGCTGTGGACGGCTTCGACCGTCCTCGCCGGAGGAGAGCCGGTCCACTACCCCTGCGTCGAGGAAGCCGGCTGGCGTCCCGACCTCGAGGCCATGGCTGCGGCGATCGGACCGCGCACGGTGGCCATCGTCATCATCAACCCGAACAACCCGACCGGGGCGGTGTACGACCGCGCGACGCTGGAGGGCATCGCCGACCTCGCCCGTCGTCACGGACTGCTCCTGCTCTCGGACGAGATCTACGACCGCGTCGTGTACCCAGGCTTCACGCACCTCTCCACGGCGCAGGTCGCGCCCGACGTGCCGTGTGTGACCTTCGCCGGACTGTCGAAGACGCACCGCGTCGCCGGATATCGGGCGGCCTGGGCGCTCACGACAGGATTCGCCGCAGACGACGCCTTCCTCTCGGGAGTGCGGCTGCTCGCCTCGATGCGGATGTGCGCGTCCGTACCGGCGCAGCATGCGATCACGGCGGCGCTGGAGCACGACACGTCGCTCGACGCCCTCGTCGCGGAGGAGGGGCGTCTGACGGTGCAGCGCGACGCGGCGACGGCGGCGCTGCGGGAGATCCCCGGTGTCGAGGTGCAGGAGGCCGGTGGTGGGCTCTACCTCTTCCCGCGGCTCGATCCGGAGGTCTACGGCATCCAGGATGACGAGCGCCTGGTGCTCGACCTCCTCGATGCGGAGCGCATCCTCCTGGTGCACGGGCGGGCCTTCAACGGCGCGGACTCCGACCACGTGCGCGTCGCCTTCCTGCCCGAGACGGAGGTCCTCGTCGACGCCGTGCAGCGCTTCGGCAGGTTCCTGCAGGGGTACTCGCCGCCCCGGAACTGACGACGCCCGAACCCGGTGGAGTGACCGAGTGGCCAGGTCGCGGTCCGCAAGACCGTGTACGCAGGTTCGATTCCTGCCTCCACCTCTGAGAGGACACCCGCGGCCGGCGGGTGAGTTCAGGCCGCGAGGCCGAGCCAGGCGCGCGGCGAACGGCCGAGCCGCTGGGCGAACGCGCGGGAGAACGCCGACGCGCTGGCGTAGCCCAGATCGGCGGCGACCGCGCTCACCGACATGCCGGCGCGCAGCTGCTCCTGGGCGATCGTGAGCCGCCACTCCGTCAGGTAGTCGCCCGGCGCGCGGCCGACGACCTCTTTGAAGCGGGCGGCGAAGGCGCTGCGCGACATGGCCGCGGTGCGCGCGAGCGTGTCGAGGTTCCAGGGCTCGCCGGGTGCTTCGTGCATCGCCACGAGCGCGGGTGCCAGACGCTCGTCCGAGAGTCCGGGCAGCAGTCCCGGGGGAAGCGCCAGCTCGCCGGAGTGGTCGAGCATCCAGCGGAGGAGCTGGATGAGCACGACCTCGAACATCCGGTCGGCGAGCAGGGGACGACCGCAGCGCACGTTGTCGACCTCGGCGAAGAGGAGGTCGAGCGCAGGCGCGAGGGTGGACACCTCGTCGAGCGGCAGGACGATCACGGAGGGGAGGGTGCGCACGAGCGGGTGGGTGGCCCCGCCGTCGAAATCGATCGTGGCGCAGGCGAAGTCGGACTCCTCGGTCGGGGCATTGAGGAAGGTGTGATCGATCGGGCGGGGGAAGAACAACAGGCTCGGGCGTGTGATGGTCTCGCGCTCGATGCGTCCGTCCGGGCGCTGATGCGTCACCTCCATCTCGCCGCGCCGCAGCACGTGGAGGAAGCCGTGGCCGGCGCTCGCCGCGAAGACCGTGGTGCCGCAGAGCGGTCCGGTGTGGAACAGGCGACTGCGCACTCGGAAGCGGTCGAGCAACGGGGTGAGGCGGTCGAGCGGCGGCATTCCTCCATTCTTCTGGACGATGTGTCATGAAAGCAAGATCAAATGATACGTATCGTACTCACTGCCGCGGAAGACTGAAGGGGAAGCCGAACCCGGCTCGTCTCGAAACAAAGGAGCATCCCATGCCCAACGTCCCTCTCGTCGACCGTGAGACCGCCACCGGCCCCGTCAAGGACCAGCTCGAGCAGATCGACTCCGCCTTCGGCGCCGTCCCCGCCATGTTCCGCGCGGTCGCGAACTCGCCTGCGGCCCTGACCAGCATGTGGAGCGCGTTCGGCGCCTACGGTGGGGGCACGCTCGGTGCGGCCCTGGGTGAGCAGATCGCCGTCGCCGTCGCGAACCGCAACTCGTGCGGCTACTGCCTCGCCGCGCACACCGCGCTCGGCAAGAAGGCCGGCCTCTCGACCGAGGTCCTCGCCGAGGCGCAGGAAGGCACCTCCGACGACCCGCGCACCGCGGCGCTGTTGGCCTTCGCGCTCAAGCTCGTCGACGAGCGCGGCCAGGTGACCTCGGCCGATGTCGACGCCCTCCGCGCGCACGGCTGGAACGACGAGCAGATCGTCGAGACCATCGGCCAGGTCGCGCTGAACCTCTTCACGAACTACGTGAACATCGCGCTCGACGTGCCGATCGACTTCCCGACGGTGCCGCTGCGTCGCGCCGCCTGAGGTCGAGGGGAGCAGAGGCCGGATTCGCTGGGGGTCCGGCCTCTTCCGCTGCCCCGGCCGGCTCGCTAGGCCTCGACCGCATCCAGCCAGTCGGTGAGGACGCGGGTGGCGAGCGTCTCGAGCCGGGGGCCGAGGGCGCGTGCCTGCTCCCGGATCACCCGCGGGTCGATGCCGTTGTGATGCAGTTCGTGGGCGTGGCCGATGAGCCAGCGCTCGATCGTGCGGTGGTCGGCTTCCAGGTGGAACTGAAGGCCGAGAGTGCGCCCCACCGCGAAGGCCTGATGCGGGAAGCCGGGCGTGTGCGCCAGGGACTGCGCCCCGGCGGGGATCGCGAACTCGTCCCCGTGCCAGTGCAGCACGGGCTCGCCGTCGAGCGGGGCCAGGACCGACTCCCGGCCCTCGGGCGTCAGCGTGAGCGGACCGAAGCCGATCTCGACCGCGCCGGTCGGCCGGACCGCTGCGCCCAGGGATTCGGCGAGGAGTTGCGCGCCGAGGCAGACGCCCAGCGTGGCGCCGCCGCTGTCGAGTCGCGCCGCGACGGCGGCCTTCGAGGAGCGCAGGAACGGGTAGCGATCGTCGTCGTACACCCCGATCGGACCGCCGAGGACGATGAGCAGGTCGGCTCCGGCGACGGCGTCTGCGTCGAGTTCGTCGATGCCGGCATCGAGGAGGGTGGTCTCGTAACCGCGCTGCGCCAGCAGAGGAGCGAGGATCCCGAGGTCTTCGAAGGGGACGTGGCGGACGGCGACGGCCGTGCGGGGCGTGCGGGACGCGGACATGCACTCTCCTCGGATAGATTTGACCTATGCCAAAAATAGCACAGGAGGTTCAGGGCTCCGAAGTGATCGTGCACGCCGCGGGGGTCCTGTTCGACTGCGATGGCGTGCTGGTGGATTCGGTCCCCTCGGCGGCGATCGCGTGGGATGCCTGGGCCCGCCGGTACGCCCCGGGATTCGACTTCCTCCGAGACGCCCCGCACGGCATGCGACCGAGTGAGGTGGTCGCGGCGATCGTCGGGCCGGAGCGGGCCGCCGAGGCGACCGTCGATCTCCTCGCGCGAGAGCTCGCCGTCGCCCCGGCGACCACCGGGATCCCGGGGGCCGCTGCCCTGCTCGCTGCGCTGCCGTCCGAGCTCTGGGCGGTTGCGACGAGCAGCAACAGGGCGGTCGCGACCGCGCGGATGCGGGGTGCGGGCATCCCGGCACCCGCCCTGCTCGTCGCCGCCGAAGACGTGGACCGCGGCAAGCCCGCTCCCGACCCCTACCTCCGCGCCGCGCGTCTGCTCGGGCGGGACCCGCGGGACTGCGTGGTCTTCGAGGACTCGGCACCGGGGATCCGTGCGGCGCGGGCGGCAGGCGCGGGGCTCGTGGTCGGAGTGGGCGCCGGCTCTGCGGCGGCCCACCCCGACCTGATCGTGCACGACCTCGCCCGCGTGCGCTGGAGCGGCGAGGCGCTGTGCCTGCAAGTGCTCAGCGGAGCGCGCTGAGGGCCTCGTCGATGACGTCCACCGCGACGTCGAGCTGCTCGTCCGTCGTCGTGAGTGTCGGCAGGAAGCGGATCACGTTGCCGTCGCTGCCCGCGGTGAGCAGCAGGATCCCGCGCTGGGCGGCGAACTCCGCGACCATGGAGGCGGCCCCGGCCAGCGGTCGCGTCGTGCCAGGGGTGCTCAGCTCGAAGGCCTGCATGGCACCGATCCCGCGGACGTCCCCGACGACGGCGTGACGGGCGCGCAGGCCCTCGAGCCGCGCGGACAGGTGCGCGCCGATCCGCCGGGCGTCCGCGAAGAAGGTCCCGTGCTCCAGCTCGTCGAACACCGCGAGGGCGGCGGCGATCGAGACCGGGTTTCCGCCGAACGTGCCGCCGAGGCCGCCCGGGTCGGGTGCGTCCATGATCTCGGCGCGACCGGTCACCCCGGCCAGGGGCAACCCGCCGGCGATGCCCTTCGCCGTGAGCACGAGGTCCGGAACGAGGTCGAAGTGCGTGCTCGCGAACCATGTCCCGGTGCGCCCGAGGCCCGTCTGGATCTCGTCGGCGATGAACACCACGCCGTTCCGCGTGCACCACTCCTGCAGGGTCGGCAGGTAGCCCGCGGCAGGGACGACGAAGCCGCCCTCGCCCTGGACGGGCTCGGCGATGACGGCGGCGAGGTCGTGGACGCCGATGCGCTGCTCCAGATGGGCGATCGTGCGCGCCGCGGCCTCCGTCCCGTCGAGGCCGTCCCGGTAGGGATAGGAATTGGGGACACGGTGGATGTCGGGAGCGAACGGGCCGAACCCGGTTCCGTACGGCGCCGCCTTGTGGTTCATGGCGAGCGCGAGGTTGGTGCGCCCGTGGAACGCGTGGTCGAGGGCGGCGACAGCGCGCCGTCCCGTGTGTCTCCGGGCGATCTTCACCGCGTTCTCGACGGCTTCGGCGCCGGAGTTCGCGAAGGCCGTGCGGGTCTCGTGGGTGCCGGGCACCTTCTCCGCGAGCAGCTCCGCGAGGCGCACGTAGCCCTCGTACGGGGTGACGGTGAAGAGCGTGTGCGTGACCCGATCGAGCTGCTCGGCCGCGGCGGTGACGGCGGCGAGGTTGGTGTGGCCGATCGTCGTCACGCCGATGCCGCTGCCGAGGTCGAGGAAGCGGTTGCCGTCGACATCGGTGACCCAGGGGCCGTCGGCGTGCTCGATGTAGACGGGAAGCACGCTGCCGACGCCGCGGGGGACGACCCGTTGCCGGCGCTCGTGCAGCGCCTGGCTCCGCGGCCCTGGGACCTCGGTGCGCAGGCGCGGGGTCGAGAGGGCGATGTCGGAGAACAGGCCGGGTGCGGACATGAGAGGGCTCCTTCGCGAAGGGGGCGTCGGCGGGCGCGCGACGTGGTCCCGAAGCTATGTTAGATTTTGACCTATGTCAAAGTCTGAGCCTGTCGGAGACGGCGCCGCGCGCTACCCGACGGCCGTCACCGCCGCGGACTTCCGTGCCAACCTCGCCGCCGTCCGCGCCCGTATCGATGCCGCCGCCGAGCGGGCGGGACGTGATCCGGGTGCGGTGCACCTGCTCCCGGTGAGCAAGACCGTCCCGACCGAGCGGGTGCGGGTGGCCATCGGCGCCGGGCTGCGTCGGCTCGGGGAGAACAAGGTGCAGGAAGCCGTGCGGAAGAACCGGGAGACGGCCGATCTGGACGTGGACTGGGTGGTCATCGGCCACCTGCAGACGAACAAGGCCAGGGACGTCGCCTCGTTCGCCGCGGAGTTCCAGGCGCTCGACCGGCTCCGGGTCGCCGAAGCCCTGGACCGGCGCCTGCAGGCCGCAGGGCGCAGCCTCGACGTGTACGTGCAGGTGAACACCTCGGCCGAGGACTCGAAGTTCGGGATGCCGCCCGACGAGCTTCCGGGCTTCCTGAAGGCCCTGCCGTCCTACGGTGCCCTCCGTGTCCGCGGGCTGATGACGCTCGCGCTGCTCACACCGGACGACGCCCGGGTGCGGGAGTGCTTCGCGCTGCTGCGCACTCTTCGGGACAGGGCGCGCGAGGAGACCCCCGAGCTCATCGGCGACGGCGCCCTCTCGATGGGCATGTCCGGCGACTATGAGATCGCCGTCGAGGAGGGGGCGACGTGCGTGCGGGTCGGGCAGGCGATCTTCGGTGCGCGTGCCGTCCCCGACAGTCACTACTGGCCGGAGGGTTGACCCCGCTCAGTCCTCGGTGCGGAAGCCGGCCGCCTTGTGCGTGCCGTCGCAGAAGGGCTTGAGCGCGGAGAGTCCGCAGCGGCACAGGGCCACGGTGCGTCGGCGCGGGTCGATCACCGTGCCGTCGCTCGCGTGCAGCTCGATCTCGCCGCGCACGAGCAGCGGGCCGTCGGGGTACGCGGTGACCGTGACCGGTTCGTCCCGGCCGCTCATGCGGTCGTCCTCTCTCGCAGTGCCGAGCGCCCTTCGCTCCAGGCGTCGAGGGTGTGGGCTCCGGCCCAGCCGTCGACCGTGAGGCACGCGGCCGCGCCGAACAGGATGTCCGCCAGCAGTTCCGGACGGTCCTCGGCGAGGCTGCCCGCGAGGTCACGGGCGGCGATCTGCTCGTGTACCGCGTCGGCCTCCACATGCTCCTCGAAGTACGCGGCGACCTCGTCGGCGAACCCCAGCCGGTGCAGACCGTCGGCGTAGAACCGGCACGGGATGGACGAGGTCATCTCGTAGGCGGCGAGGTGGCCGACGATGGCGCCGACGAGCCGGCGGTTGAGTCCGAACAGGCTCATCATGTTGTGCGAGGCGAGCGTGATCGCCGGGGCGTCGTCGACATAGGCGCCGTAGGTGTCGTCGAGTCCTGCGGCGCGCAGGGCTCGGGCGTAGAGCTCCGCATGCACCCGCTGCGGGCGGCCGCCGCCGTACTCGTCTGACTGGATCTCCACGAGCGCGGCCTTGGGGCGCCCGGTCAGCCGCGGAATCGCCCACGAGTGCGGATCGGCCTCCCGCAGCGTGTACACCGATCGCAGGATCAGGGACTCCTCGGCCTGCTCGCGGGTGGCCTTCCTGGCGATGTGGCGCGACAGACTGGGGCCGGTGTCCGCGGCAGCGAGGGCGAACAGGGCGCGACCCACGGCGTCGACCGTGGGTTCGGGAAGCTCGGGCACCGGCACGGTGTCACGCAGTGCGGCCTCGAAGGCGTCCTCGAGGATACGGCGTGCCGTGACCACCCCGGCATCCCACTCGAGACTCGCATCCAGCTGCGGAAGCGATCCGTAGGAGGACGCGTAGAGGACCAACAGGGCGAGCTGGATGTCGTCGTCCCTGACCACGTCGTCGCTCGCGGCGACGGCTGCGGCGGCGAGGTCGGGGAGGGTGGCGGCGTCGTCACCGCTACCCGTGAGGACACCGAGGACGGCGCTCGACAGGGGGCCGCGCGGCGAGAAGGCGACCGCGGTGTCGGCGTCGAGGGTGGAAACGGTCATGAGGAGGGGCTCCCATCGGATCGATCACCCGCATCCTCACCCGCGCGAGCGGAGACCACCAGGGACTTGACGCCGAGGCGCTCGGCAGGCAAGCGCGCCCGCCGTCACGGGCACCCGGCGAACACGTACCCCTCCTCGTCCGGAGTGACGAGGTCGCGATCGCGGAGCACTGTCGACGCCGGGGTGTCCGGGTCGGCACACAGCTCCGCGAACGGCCGAGGGAGCTGATCCGTGTACTCGATGTCGATCACGTGCGGCCCGTAGACCGCGGTGTACGCGCCGCACTCCGCGTAGGCGGCGCACTCCTCCGTCACGGCGAAGTCGAAGCCCGCGCGCTCCTTCAGGGCGTCGGCATGTTCGGCCGCGTTCTTCTGCCCGGCGGCGAGCCCGACGCCGTGCGCCGCGTCGACGAAGAGCTCCGCGAGGGCGAGGTTGTCGTCCAGGCTCAGGGCGCCGTCCGCGCGCGAGAACGAGTCGAGGTTGTCGAACTCGACCGCCTGGAAGCCGGAGTCCGCACAGCCCTCGATCCACGGGATCACGATCTCGGCGATGCGGGACCGCTGTGCCGCGCTGCCGGTGTCCAGGAGGGCCTCGTCGGGCCAGTCGGGATCGACGACCACCTCGTCGCCGTCGTGCAGGAGCAGGTCGTCGGGCCAGGTGTCCAGCTCGCCCGGCTGGGTCTGGAAGCCGTTGACGTAGCAGACGGAATAGAGGCCGGCGGCGGGCTCCGCGCTGCGGTCGCGGGCGACGATCCTCACACCCTCGGGCGGGTCGTAGGCGCCGCCGAGCTGGTAGTCCGGGAGGGCGGCGGTCGGAAGCAGCGCGACAGCGGCCGACGGCGCCGTTCCCTCCGCGGGGAGAGTGGACGGAGCGGTGCAGGCGGAGAGGGCGAGGATCCCGACCGCGACGAGGGCCGTCGGCGCCAGGGAGACGCGTGCGCTGCTTCGACCGCGCAGGGGACGAGGGAGGCTCATCGCGGCTGAGGCGTCGGCTGCGCGGGGGCGTCGGCGGGCGGGGCCGCGGCCTCCGAGGGGTTCCGGCGGATCCCGATCCACGACACGACGCCCCCGAGCACGAGGAGCGCCGCCGTCACCCAGGCCGCGTTGCGGAACCCGTCGAGGTCGAGGGTGCCCCCGACGATGGTCGACAGCATCGCGACCACGAGCAGACCGGCGACGCGGGAGACGGCGTTGTTCACGGCGGAGGCGATGCCGGAGTGGTTCTCGTCGATGGCGCCGAGGATCGCGGCCGTCAGTGGGGCAACGGTGAGCGACAGGCCCAGGCCCATCACGATCATGGCCGGGAGCACCTGGGCCCAGTAATCGAAGCCGGCGTTCACGGTCAGCAGCATCAGGGCTCCGACGGCCATGATCAGCGGCCCGACAGTCATGAAGATGCGCGGGCCCCAGCGCCCCGCCCACCCGCCGGCACGGGAGCTCAGCAGGATCATGAGGATCGTCATCGGCAGGCTCGCGAGCCCCGCCGCCGTCGCGCTGAGTCCCGCCCCCTGCTGGAGGTAGACGCCGACGACGAAGCCGTTGAGGGAGAGCGAGGCGTACACGAACAGCGTGGCGAGGTTGCCCCACCCGAAGTCGCGCACCCGGAACAGCCAGAGCGGCATGAGCGGCGTGGCCGAGCGGCCCTGGCGCCACAGGAAGACGGCGAAGAGCGCGGCCCCGGCCACGGCGGGGATCCAGATCGCGGGGGAGGCCCACCCGAGGTTCGGCTGCTCGATGAGCGCGAAGACGATGGCGCCCAGGCCCAGGGCGCACAGTGCACCGCTCCACCAGTCGACGCGGACGCCCCGCGGGTGCTCCGGCAGATGCAGGCGGGCGAGCAGCACCAACGTCACCCCGATGGGGAGGACGTTGATGAGGAAGACGAAGCGCCAGGACAGGAAGTCGACGAAGAGCCCGCCGAGCAGCGGACCGACCAATTGAGCGGCCGTGGTGAAGGCGGTCCAGACGCCGATGGCCCTCGCCTGGAGGTCGCCGCGCATGGTCGCGGTGATGAGCGCGAGGGAGCTGGGGACGAGCAGGGCCCCGGCCGCCCCCTGCGCCCCGCGGGCCACGATGAGCATGAGCGGGTCGATCGCGGCGGCGACCGCGACGGACGCGATGCCGAAGGCGATGAGGCCGATCCGCATCACCAGCACCCGTCCGTAGGCGTCGGACAGGGAGCCGGCGAGCAGGATCAGCGCGCTGAGGGTGATGAGGTACGCGTCGACGACCCACTGCTGCGTGGTGATCCCACCGCCGAGCTCCTCGCTGATGGCGGGAAGGGCGACGTTCACCACTGTCCCGTCGAGGAACGTGACGAACGAGGCCAGCACGGCGATCGCGATGACGAGCCGCTGGAGCGGGGCGAAGGATGACACAGGCCGACCCTACTCCGGGCGACGGACGCGAGGGCCCGGTCAGGCGGCCGGTGTTCCGGTACCTTCCTGCAGGAGCCGTCGGAGCGCGGGGAGCCCGTCCCGTGCGTGCGCCGCACGCTGCCGTGCCGCGCCGGTCCCGTCGGCCCGTATCCGGGCGAGGCCCGCCCGTACCGCGTCCGCATCGCCGAGCTCGTCCAGCACCGGTCCGATGTCGTCGAGCAGGTGCTCCGCCACCGTCCAGGCCGGGGCGATCTCGCCCGTGAGCGGATCCAAGAGGCGCGCCGTCATCCCCGCTCGCGACGCCATCCAGATCGACGCGTCGATCGTCTCCGTCTCATCGGCGACGATCCGCTGCCCGGACGACAGGGCTATCCCGCGGGTCAGCAGCGCGGAGAGGACGGCGTCCTCCGCGGTGAGCTGCGTGTCCGCGACGCGCGCCTCCACGGTCGGGTAGCGCTCGGAGAGGCGCACCGCCCAGGAGAGGGAGGTCGCCTCGCCGATGGTCCCGAGGTCGAGGAGCTGGTCCACGCGCGTGCGGTAGTCGTCGACGTCGGCGAACCGGGGCGGACACCACGACGAGGGGAGTCGGCGGATGAGCATGCTCCGCCAGCTCGCGAAACCCGTGTCGAGACCGTTGCCGAACGGGCTGTTCGTGCTGAGGGCGAGCAGCAGGGGCAGCCACGCGCGAAGCCGATTCAGAGCGCGGACCCGCTCCTCCTCGTCCGGCACCTCCACGTGCACGTGCAGGCCGTTGACCTCGTGCTCGCGGGTGAGGTGCGCCAGCCGTCGCGCGACGTCGTCGTAGTGCGCCGACGGCGAGAGGCGCGGCGAGCGGAGAGTGGTGAACGGCGCGCCGGTCGGTGCCGCGATCGCGCGCCGGACGCGGGCCTGCCTCCCGATGGCCGCGCGCAACGCCGTCAGCTGCTGGACGGCCTCGGCGCCGGTGCGTACCGGATCGGTGAGGGCCTCGACCTGTGAGGCCAGGTACTCGGTGGTCACGCGTCCGGCGGTGACGTCATCGCCGATGCGCTCCAGGATGTCACCGCTGAGGGCGACGGGGACGAGCGAATCCTCATCGAGCAGAAGGAACTCCTCCTCGATCCCGAAGCGCGTCATCCGGGTCAGTGGTTTCGCAGTTCGGAGATGAGCTCGGCCTTGCGCTTGCCGCTGTAGCCGGTGAGACCCAACTCCTTCGCGCGCTTCCGCAGCTCGGGAACGGTCCAGTCCTCGTAGTCCCCGTGCTTCCCGCCGCGGCGGCCGACCGAGCTGCGGCCGTCTCGTGCGGCCGCGTTCGAGATGCGGGCGGCCTTCTCCTTCGAAGCCCCGTCGTCGCGGAGCTCTTCGTACAGCTCCGGATCCTTCAGCGAGTTGTTGCGTCGTCCTGGCATTGCTCTGCTCCTTCGCGCATCGGGAGGGTCCAAGTCAACCCCCTCCAGAGAGGGTGTGGTTCGGGTCTAGCGTGAGGTCACCGCAGTCGGGCCCCCGCGCCCCCAGAGAAGGGAAAGACCGATGAACATCCTCCTGATCATCGTCATCGTCATCGCCGTGATCCTCGCGATCACCGGAGGACTGGTGCAGTCGCTCCAGTTCCTGCTGTGGGTCGGTCTGGTGCTCCTGGCCATCGCCGTGATCGCCTGGCTGATCCGAGCGATCACCGGCAGCCGCAAGGTCTGACCCGAGTGCGGAGGGGGAGGCTCGCCATCGGCGAGCCTCCCCCTCTTCATGGGTTCAGCGGGTGGGGGATCAGCGGTTGAACGCGTCCTTGACGCTGTCGCCGGCCTTGCCCGCGGCGTCCTTCACGTTCTCGCCGGCCTGCTTCGCGTCGGCCTTCACCTGATCCGCCTGGCCTTCGGCCTCGAGCTTCTCGTTGTCGGTGAGCTTGCCGAAGCCTTCCTTGACCTTGCCACCCAGCTTCTCAGCGGAATTCTTCATGTCATCTGCGCCACTCATAAGAGGCTCCTCTCCTGGACGGATCGATTTCTCTTCGAGCGTCGCACCGGCGTCGCGGTCCGTCCACGGGATTGACATTCACCGACGGGCGTGTCAGCGTTCCGCCCCCATCGACTCCCGCCCGCACAGGGGTTAGCCTGGCGCCAGGCGGGTGTCCTGCCCGTCGTCCTCGACAAAGGGAGCGGTGTGCGATGGACGCGATGATGATGGGTGCCATGTCCAGGAACATGGAGTCGATGCCGGACATGGCGATGATGGACATGTCGGTGCTCCAGGCGTGTATGGACGCGTGTGCCGCCTGCGAGCAGGCCTGCACGGTGTGCGCGACGCAGGAGATGGACTGCGCCCCCGCGTGCATGAACTGCGCGGACGTGTGCCACACGATGATGCGATCGATGCTCCGCATGCAGGGGATGACCCCGGCCACGATGATGGCGATGCTGGACGCGTGTATCGCGATGTGCCAGATGTGCATGGACGAGTGCATGCAGCATGCCGATCACAGCGACGTCTGCCGCCTCTGCGCTCAGGCGTGCCAGGCCTGCATGAACGCGTGCATGGCGGTCCGCGACATGATGATGGCGAGCGCCTGACCCGAGGGGATCAGGCCCTCGTCACACGACGGCGACGTTGAAGCGGGTGCGTCCCACGGCGAGCACGGCGTAGTCGAGGTGGAGGGCGACCGGGCTGCCGATGGCGGCCTCCAGCGCGGCGCCGGAACCGTTCCACAGCGAGTGCGTGGTGCCGTCGAGCGTGCGGACGACGAGGTCTCCGGCGCCCGGATCCGCCGCGATCACGAACGCGTCCGCCCATCGCGCCGGGGTCGCTGCGGCGAGACGCTCCTGGATCAGATGAAGGGCGTGGCCGGGGGCCGAGGAGGAGCAGCGGCCGCCGTTCCTGCACATGCACGTCGCACGCTCACGCACCTCGAGGGGCGGACGGCGGTGCAGCGGCGTGGACACGGGGACTCCTTCGGATCGGCGTCCGGCCAGAGTACGTCGACAGGGTCGGGATCCCGCAGCGCTCCCGACACGCGACGAAACAAACGGGTGTAGGCTCGCCGGGTGCTGTCGTCGATGAGCGCCCTCGGGGCGCGGAGCGGAGCTGCAGGCGCGTTCAGCGCCGCAGACAGAGGCTGAGGACCGGCCGGAGGCGGAACCCCGTCCCCGGTGCTGCGTCGTACCCCGGCATCGTCCGGGTGATCCTCCGATCCGTCTCGCCGTTCCGGCGATCACACCGAAAGCTCTTCCCCTCATGCGTCCCATCGACGAGCGCGCCCTGCGCGCCTCCTTCTGCAACGCCTCCCGCAAGGAGGTCTCCGACATCACTCTGCCGCCCGGCTTCGCCGAGACCGATTTCGACCGGCTCGACTACCTCGGCTGGATCGACCCGAAGCTGCCCCGGCGCGCCTACGTCGTCGTGTGGATCGACGACGAGCCCGTGGGCGTCGTGCTGCAGCGCGCCGAGCAGCGCGTGCTCGCCCGCGCCCAGTGCTCGTGGTGCGAGGACGTGACGCTCCGCAACGACGTGCAGCTGTACGTCGCCCGACGCGCCGGGGCCGCCGGCCGCAAGGGCGACACGGTCGGTGTGCTCGCGTGCGCGGAGTTCGGCTGCAACGCGGCGGTGCGCAAGCTCCCGCCGCTGGCCTATCCGGGGTACGACCGCGAGCTCGCGCGCGAGATGCGCATCCTGCGGCTGCAGGAGCATGTGACCGGATTCGTGCGCGAGGTCGCCCGGACCGACTAGGCCGTCACGGCGCGGACATGCGCGAGGGCGGGTGCCGCCCACGCCGCCGACAGGCGGGCGAACGCCTCGAAGCTGCGTCCGCCCGGCCAGTCGGCCGGCAGCATCGCCGGGGGCAGTCCCGGATCGGTGTAGGGCAGCACCCGCCAGCGGTCGATGAGGTGCACGTACGCGGGGAACGGCGCATCCGGGAGCGCGGTGAGCGAGGCCTGGAAGGCTTCGTGCTCGCCGCGCAGCGCGTCCAGGTCCCACCACGCCGCCGCGGCCTCGGCCAGCGTGCCGGCCGGGGCGGGGGCCGACGCGTCGAACAGCGTCGCCCAGCGGCGGGCGCCGAGCTCGTCGAGGATCTGCTCCGCCTCCGCCCTGAGGTGCCCGGGGCAGATCCACAGGGCGGGGGAGACGACGCCGGCGCCGATCCACTGCAGGCGCCGGCGCAGCTGATGACGCACGCTGCGCGCACTCTCCGGGATCGAGAACGACACGAGGCACCACGGATCGTCGTCGGTCATCTCCTGCATCCGGAAGATCCGGCGGTCGCCGCGCTCCAGCATCGGCACGGCCGCCGGGCTCAGCCGGTAGCCGACGGCGTCGCGGCGCTCCGGCAGGAGCAGGCCCTTCTGCTTGAGACGGGCGATGCCCGTCCGGGCGGGAGCGGCGGGGATGCCGAGGTCGGCGGCCAGCGCCACGAGATCGGCGGCCGAGATCCAGCCTCCCAGCGGGCGCAGATACAGGCCGATCAGGGTGCGCAGGAGCGAGGCGGTGCTGCCGGGGCGGGCGTCGATGTCATCGAGCACGACCGGCGCCGCGGGGTCAGGAGACACCGGACTCCAACGCGTCCCTGACCGCGAGCACCCCGGCCACGGTCTCGGCGTGTGAGGTGCTCAGCGGCGACAGCCCGAGCCGGATCCCATCAGGGAAGCGGAAGTCGGGGATGACGCCGTCCGCCCAGAGCCTCCGGGTGACCTCCCGGAAATCGGGGTGGCCGATCGTGATGTGTCCGCCGCGTCGCGCCGGGTCACGAGGGCTGAGCAGGCGGACGTCCAGCGGCGCGAGCAGCTCGTCGTACGCCCGCACAGCGAGCGCGGTGAGCGACTCCGACTTCGCGCGCACGCCGTCGATCCCCGACTGCTCGATGAGGTCGATCATCCCCTGCATCGCGAGCATCGAGGTCACCGGCGGCGTGCCGCTGAGGAGCTGACGGATGCCGTCGGCGGGGACGTACTCCGGGCCCATGGCGAAGATGTCGGCCGCGCTCCACCAGCCTTGGATCGGCTGCCGCAGCAGGCCCTGCAGGTCGTGGCGGAGGTAGGCGAACGCGGGCGATCCCGGGCCGCCGTTGAGGTACTTGTAGGTGCAGCCGACGGCCATGTCGACGCCCCAGTCGTCGAGCTGCATCGGCACGACACCCGCCGAATGGCAGAGGTCCCACAGCATGAGCGCTCCCGCGTCATGGACGACGGCGGTGATGGCGGGCATGTCGGCGAGGGCGCCGGAGCGGTAGTCGACGTGGCTGAGCGAGACGAGCGCCGTCCGCTCGGAGACCACGGCCGCGACGTCGTCGACCGTGACGCCGTGTACCGGGTCGGGCGTGATCCAGCGCAGCGTGGCCCCCATCTCCGCCGCGACGCCCTCGGCGAGGAACCGGTCGGTGGGGAAGTTCCCCTCTTCGATCACGAGCTCCGTCCGCCCCGCGGATCCCTGAGCCGTGCCCCTGGGGCCCTGAGCCTGTCGAAGGGCCCCCCGCATGAGCTTGTACAGCAGGACGCTCGTGGAGTCCGACACGACCGTCTGCCCCGGCCCCGCGCCGAGGGTGATGGCGCCGATGCGGTCTCCGAGCTCCATCGGCAGGGCCATCCACTGTTCGTCCCAGGAGCGGATGAGGCGTGTGCCCCAGTCCTCGCGCACGAACGCGGCGAGCTTCTCCGGCACGTCGCGCAGCGGGCGGCCGAGCGAGTTGCCGTCCAGATAGGCGGTGACGCCCGGGGCCTCGACGAACGCGTCGAGGTGCGCGGCGAGCGGGTCGGCGGCGTCCAGGGTGCGGGCGGCGTCGAGGAGGGCGGTGTCGGCGGAGCGGTCGGTCATGTCACACCTTCAGGTCGGCGGCGGTGAGGGGGCGGGCGGCCAGGGGATCGGCGGATCCCGGTGGCAGCAGGAGCAGGAGAGAGCGGGGATCGAGCGGGTCGACCGGCGCGAGGGCGCGGAGGAGGGTCTCGTCGTCGAGCCCGGCGGTGCGGAGGGCACGGACCTCGTCGGGGTTCATGTCAACGGGGGTCGGGCCGTTGCCCATGTCGGTGCCGTAGCGGACGGTGCCGCCGGCGGCATGGAAGCGGGCGACGTTGTCGATCGCGATGGCCCTCGCGGCGGGGTCGTGGATGGCGAGTGTGCTGATCCAGGAGGCCCGGACGGCCTGCTCCGCGATCTCCTCGTCGTCCAGGCGCTCGGTGAACGGGGCGTGCGCGAGCTGCGTCGCTCCGAGGCGGACGACGCGCTGCGCCTCGCCGGTGCCCTCCGCATGGGCGACGACGGGGAGGCCGTGCGCAGTGGCGAGCTCCACGATCGCGCGGAAGAGGGCGTCGGCGAACACAGGGCCGGCGGTGCTGTTGCTCGCGATCTTGATGAAGGACGCGCCCGACGCCGCCATCTCCGCCACGGCGGCCGCCGCCCCGGCGGGGTCCGCGATCTCCCGCACCGATCCGGCCGGAGCCCATGCCCGATCCGAGGGGTAGCCACCCGGCGAAGTGAGGAAGGCGCCGGCGTACCGGACGGTTCGCAACTCAGGAGAATCCGGCCCCACCGTGCGCGAAACCGCGCCGGCGCCGCCTCCGTCGGCCAGTTCTCCTGCATTGTGGACGGCGATAGACGCGACGGTCGACGGGTCGCCGCCGAGGTCGACCACCCGTCCGAGGCGCGACGAGGCCAGGAGCATGTGGTCGACGAGCTGCAGATGCACGTGGTGGTCGGTGAAGCCGCCGACGATGCGTCCGGCCAGGGCTGGGGTGCCGGGGGAGGGCTCCTCATCGCGGAGCTGGGGGCGCCCGTCCGCGCCGAGCCCGACGACGCCGTCGCGCCAGCGCTCGCCGTCGAAGAACGTCGCCGCGAGCATCAGGAGCCGATCTCGGTGCGGACGGTGTAGAGCTCCGGGAAGAACGTCAGGTCGAGGGCGCGCTGCAGGAAGCCGACGCCGCTCGATCCACCCGTGCCGACCTTCATCCCGATGGTCCGGGACACGGTCTTGAGGTGGCGGAAGCGCCAGAACTGGAAGTTGTCCTCGAGATCGACGAGGTCCTCGCAGGCCTCGTAGAGGTCCCAGTGGGTGCGCGGGTCCTGGTAGATCGCGCGGATGGCGGGTACGAGGGCCGGGGTCTCGCGGTACGGCTGGCGCACGTCCCGGTCGAGGATCTCGCGCGGGACGGGGAGCCCGCGGCGCGACGCATAGCGGAGGAACTCGTCGTACAGCGTGGGCTTCTCCCACTCGGTGGTGAGGAGCGCAAGGTTCGCGGGGTGGTCGCGGAAGACGCTCAGCATCTTCTCGTTCTTGTTGCCCAGCGCGAACTCGACGGCGCGGTACTGCACCGACTGGAAGCCGGACGAGTTGCCGAGCGCGCCACGGAACTGGGCGTACTCCGTCGGGGTCAGTGTCGCGAGCACCGACCACTGCTGCGTCATCACGTCCTGGATGCGCTTGACTCTGGCGATGCGCTTGAGGGCGTCGCGCAGGTCGTCGGCCGCGAGCAGTTCCCGCGCCGAGCTGAGCTCATGCAGCAGCTGCTTCAGCCAGAGCTCCGTCGTCTGGTGCTGGATGATGAACAGCATCTCGTCGTGGTGCTGCGGGTCGCTCACCGGGTGCTGTGCCGTGAGGAGCTGGTCGAGCGCGAGGTACGAGCCGTAGGTCATGCGACCGGAGAGGTCCGTGACGATCCCGGACTCGAGTGCGCGTTCGTTCTCGGTGTGCATCCCGTAAACATATCACTTTCGTGCCGGTCGTCACAGAGACGTTATGTCCAAATCCCGACGCATCGGCACGACCCGGCGACAGTGGCACGGGTATCCGGAGGATTCGGTCCTGCACCCGTGCCGCAGTCGTGCACCCGTGCCCGGCTCGTGCATCCGTGCCCGGGTCCGACTGCAAGACCCGGCGACAGTGGCACGGTTATCCGGAGGATTCGGTCGTGCACCCGGGCCGGAGTCGTGCATCCGTGTCGGAGCCGAGGTCGGACGAAAGAGGCCGGGTCAGCGGGTGTGCGCGTCGAGGAAGGCGATGGTGTCCGCAAGCGCCTTCCGGGCCTCGGGGAGATCGAGGTGGAACTGGTATTCGTGCGGGAGCTCCGGCTCGTGCGGCGCGGGCCAGAACACCGGCGTCACGTCGACCCCGAGCTCCTGGAGCCGCTTCGACATCGGGATCGACTGGAGCCAGGTGAGCCCGTCGCCGTTGCCGCCGGAGATGTAGGTCGCGGGGAAGTCGGCCGTGACCCAATCGACGGTCGACATCGTGGCGCCCGTCGAGTCCTCCGCCCAGGTCTTCGTGCCGGAGTACGCCCACATCGCCGACTTGAAGCCCCATCCGGCGACCCCGTCGAGTTCTGCCAGTGCGGCGAGGTCGTAGACTCCGCAGTTCAACACGGTCGCGACGAGCTGGTCTGCGCGGATCGACGGGCGGATGCCGAGGATCTCGGCGTAGTCCGGATTCGTGATGAGTGTCGCCATCTGGCTGGCGAGCTGGGCCCCGGCGGAGTCTCCTGCCAGCACGATGCGGCGCGGATCGACGCCCAGTTCCGCCGCGTGCGCGTCGATGTAGGCGAGGGCCTCGTCGAGCTGGTGGACGGCGAGCGGATACACGCCCTCGGGTCCGCGGGTGTAGTTCACGCCGATGGTCGTGTAGCCCTCCGCGGCGAGGATGCGGAGGTACGGATCGACGTCCTCCTTCGATCCCGAGATCCAGGCGCCTCCGTGGATCCACACCACGGTCGGCAGTGCGCCGTCGGCGGAGGCGGGGCGGAAGACGTCCATCGTCGTGTCCGCGCCGGCGTCACCGTAGGCGACATCCTTCCGCTCGTCGAGGGCGGTGTCCGGGACGTGCTTGGTCATCTCGGCGGCGGTCTCGTCGCCGCCTTTCGTGAACACGGAGCGGATGATCATCGCGGACGGCCACGGGGTGAGCGCGCCGACGATCGCGACGACGGCGGCGACCGCGGCGAGGGTGCCCACGGCGATCTTCGTGCGACGCCAGGGCGTCCGACCGGTCTTCGCGGCCACGGTTCCGGCGGTGCTGCGGGAGTCTTCCACGGCCTCAGTGTGCCAGCATCCGCCGTCATGGACCGGGAATGACGGGCGTCCTCACCCGGCGAGGCTCGCGAGGAGACGCCGGAGGCCGTACTCGAAGGCGCGGTCGACGTCACCCCCGAGTCGGAACGCCCCGGACAGTTCCATCTGCAGGAATCCGGTGGCCCAGGCGGTGAAGAGACGCGCGGCGTCGAGAGCGTCCGTCTCGCCGACCGCGGTGGCGCAGGCGCGGATGACGGGGGCGGCGGAGCGTTCCAGGGCCTCGCGGGAGACCGCGGCGTTGAACATGAGGCGGAAGCCCTCCGGGTGCGCATGAGCGAAGGCGCGATAGGTGCGGGCGAGCGTGGAGAGGTCGTCGCCGGCCGCCTCGAGCTGGGTCGCGAGGGCATCGACGGATGCCGTGGCGACCGCGACTCGCAAGGCCTCACGATCGCGCACGCGCTTGTAGAGGGAGGGGGCCCGCACGCCGACACGCTCCGCGACCGCCTGCATCGTGAGTCCCGCAGGACCGTCGGCCTCGATGATGTCCTGGCCGGCCGCGACGATGGCATCGATCGACGTGCGTTCGGGGGTGGGCATGGATCCTCCTCGATGGCTATTGACAGTAGCCATGATAGCTACGTAACGTAGCCATCGCAATCGCCCGAGAGGATCATCATGAAGCTCGCCCCTCACCTCCACCGCCTCGGCAACGACATCGTCGCCTCGTACCTCATCGACCTGCCCGAGGGCATCACCCTCGTCGACGCCGGGTTGCCCGGGCACTGGCATGACCTTCAGCGGGAGCTCGCCGTGATCGGCCGCCCGCTGTCCGACATCCGCGGACTCGTGCTGACCCACGGCGACAGCGACCACATCGGATTCGCGGAACGACTGCGTCGCGAGTCCGGCGTTCCGGTGTACATCCACGGCGCCGATGCACACCGCGTGCGTACCGGGGAGAAGCCGAAGACCCCGATGGGTCCTTCCCGGATCGGTCCCATGCTCGGGTTCCTCGCCTACGGCCTCCGCAAGAGTGCGCTCCGCACGCGCCACGTCACCGAGGTTTCCGAGGTCGCGGACGGCGACGTGCTCGACCTCCCCGGGGCCCCGGTCGTCGTGGGTCTTCCGGGGCACTCGCCGGGGAGCATCGCGGTGCACGTCCCGGCGGTCGGCGCGGTGTTCGTCGGCGACGCCCTGACCACGCGGCATGTGCTCACGGGGGAGGAGGGCGCGCAACCCGCCCCGTTCACCGACGAGCCCACAACAGCCCTGGCCTCGCTCGACCGCCTCGCGGCGCTCGAGGCCGAGTGGGTCCTTCCCGGCCATGGTGCTCCGTGGCGCGGAACTCCCGCCGACATCGCCGCCGCGGTCCGCGCCCACGCCTGACGCTCGCCCCTGTCGGGTTCACCAACGCCCCTCCCCGCGTCTGCCGAGGTGCACTTTCCGTCCCGCCCGAACGCCGCACCACGGTGCCGGATCGATAACGCACCGCCGTCGCGCGGCGGAGGTGCATTTCGCGTCCCGCGACGGGGACTCCGTGCGGGATCGAAAACGTGCCCGGTGGGCCCGCGCGAGGGGCGGAATCCGTCCCGCTGGCAGGGCTCGCCGGCGTGCGGGATCGAAAACGGGCGCGAAACGGTGTGCGGAGGTGCGATTTCCGTCCGGCACGGGCGCGGGATGCGGGCCCGGGGGAGGGGGTCAGGGGGAGAGGAGGGTGGCGGTGTCGGTCACGGTGATCTGCGGGGGATACAGGGACATGACCTGCACGGCGGCGGAGTGGTTCTCGGCCGTGGAGCCGGCGCAGGCATCCGCCACGAGCGTCACGCGTGCCCCGGCGTCCGCGGCGGCGAGAGCGGTGGACACGACGCAGCAGTCCGTGGACACCCCTGCGAGCACGATCCGACCACCGCGCCCCACGATCGCCTCCAGCTCCGGACCCCACTTGCCGAACGTCGGGAGGTCGACGGTGGGATGAGGCGACAGGCCTTCCGCCTCGGGGACCAGCGCGTACAACGGGTCGTCAGCGGGGCGGTCGGCGAACGGCCACGCGGCGAAGTACTCGCCCCAGGAGGTCGAGCGGTCGGCCGTCGGCAGCCACCGGGTCACGAGCACGCGCTCGCCGAAGGCGTCCGCGAGGCGCCGGATGTTCGTCATCGCGGCGGCGAAGAACGGCGAGCCCCAGGCCGAGTCGGGCGACGCGAAGATCACCTGCGGATCGACCACCACGAGCCAGCTCTCGTCTGCGGAACCGGCCGCCTCCTCGGCCCCGCGGCCTGCCGCCCCCTGGGTCCCTGAGCCTGCCGCTCCCTGGGTCCCTGAGCCTGTCGAAGGGCTCACGACTCCTGCCGCCGGATCTTCCCGGCCCGCGCGAACCAGGTCACGAGGAACGAGAGCACGAGCGCCACGAACACCCCGAGGTTCGCGTACGCCCAGTCCCCGTCCGTCCCGCCGACGAGGAACAGGAGGTATCCCTGCCAGTTGTTCCACGGCGCCGAGTCCGCGAAGCCGTTGAGGACGAGGCCCCACCCGATCACGCTCGCGACGACCATGGTGCCGATCGAGGTCCAGTCCCAGGCGCCGTAGCGGCCGCGGCTGTCGAACAGGGCCGCCTCGTCGTAGTCCTTCCGGCGACGCAGGATGTCGGCGATGAGGATGCCGGCCCAGGAGGCCAGCGGCACGCCGAGGGTGATGAGGAAGCTCTGGAACGGGCCGAGGAAGTCGGTCGCGAAGAAGACCACGAAGATGGTGCCCGCGGTGAGGATCGCGCCGTCGATCGCCGCCGCCGACGGCCGCGGGATGCGGATGCCGAGGCTGAGCAGGGTCAGGCCCGAGGAGTAGATGCCGAGCACTGCGCCGGAGACGAGCGCGAGCACGGCCGTGAACAGGAACGGCGCGAGCACCCACACGGGCAGGATGCTCGCCAGCGCGCCGATCGGATCGGCGGCGATCGCGACCATGAGCTCCTCGTCCGATCCCGCGAGCAGCAGACCGAAGACGACGAGGATGACCGGTGCCACCGAGCCGCCGATGGTGTTCCAGGCGACGATCGCCCCGTCGGACGCGGTGCGCTTCTGATAGCGCGACCAGTCCGCGGCGATGTTGATCCACCCCAGCCCGAATCCGGTCATCACCATCACGAGCGCGCCGACGACCTGGCCGATGCCCCCGTCAGGACGGGCCAGCACCGCGGCGAGGTCGATGGTCGGCGCGGCGAGGATGATGTAGACGATCGTCACGACGCCGGTGATCCACGTCAGCACCGACTGCAGCCGCATGATCGTGTGGTATCCGAGCACGGAGGCGGCGACGATCAGCGCGGCGACGATCACGGTCGCGAGGATCTTCAGCCACAGACTGTCGCCGTCGCCGCCGAGCTGCGTGATGACGGTCGCCGTCGCGAGCACGGCCATGATCGCGAGGAACGTCTCCCACCCGATCGACGTGAGCCAGGACACGATCCCTGGCACCTTCTGCCCCTGCACGCCGAACGCGGCCCGGGAGAGCACCATCGTCGGCGCCGACCCGCGCTTGCCCGCGATCGCGATGAGTCCGCACAGCAGGAACGACACGACGATGCCGATGACCGAGACGACCGTCGCCTGCCAGAAGGAGATGCCGAAGCCGAGCACGAACGAGCCGTACGACATCCCGAACACCGACACGTTCGCCGCGAACCACGGCCAGAACAGGTCGCGGGGCTGGGCGGTCCGCTCGGACTCGGGGATGATCTCGATGCCTGCACGCTCGATGAGAGCCGGCCTGATGTCGGTCATCCTCACATCCTGGCACTCCGGGGGCACACTCCGCGCGGCCCGATTCAGCCGGCGAAGAAGGCCCCGGCCACGCGGGTCAGGTCGTGCAGGTCCGAGACGCCGGCGAGCTCGCGGGCGGAGTGCATCGAGAGGATCGGGATGCCCACGTCGACCGTCCGGATGCCGAGCCGGGTCGCGGTGATCGGGCCGATCGTCGAGCCGCACGGCACGCTGTTGTTCGAGACGAACTCCTGCGTCACCACCTCGGCCCGATCGCACCAGTTCCGCCACGAGGCGGCGCCGACCGCATCGGTCGCATAGCGCTGGTTGGCGTTGAGCTTGAGGATGGGTCCGGAGCCGAGCACGGGCTGCACGACGGGGTCGTGCCGGCCGATGTAGTTCGGGTGCACGGAGTGCCCCACGTCGCTGGACAGGCACCACGACGACGCGTACGCCTGGCGGCGGGCGGAGCCGTCGGCGCCGAGCCCCGCGTACAGCCGTTCCAGAACGTCTTCGAGGAAGGGGCCTGCGGCGCCGGAGCGCGACTCGGAACCGAGCTCTTCGTGATCGAACGCGGCGAGGATCGCGATCGGCGCGCCCGCCACGGGGGCGTGTGCCGCGAGGGCCACGACGCCCGCGTGCACCGAGGCGAGGTCGTCGAGCCGGCCGGAGGCGAAGAACGCGTCGTCCTTGCCGAACACGGCACCCCGTGCGGCGTCGGCGACCACGACGTCGTAGCCGCGGATCTCTGCGGCGTCCACGCCGGCGGAGTCGGCGAGCTCGGCCAGCAGATCGGCCTCGGTCGGATCGCCCAGACCCCACACCGGCTGCGTCTCGGTCTGCTTGTCGAGCGCGAGGCCGTTGTTGACCCCGCGATCGAGGTGGATGGCGAGCTGGGGGAGGCGCAGCAGGGCTCCGGTGTCGGCGAGGACGACCCGGCCGTCGGCGAGGGCGAGCCGGCCGGCGAGGCGCAGCTCCCGGTCGAGCCAGGAGTTCAGCAGCGGACCGCCGTACACCTCGACGGCGGCCTGCAGCCAGCCGCGGGCTCCGGTGGTGGGCTGCGGCTTGAGCTTGAAGCCGGGGGAGTCGGTGTGCGCTCCGAACACGTGCACGGGCGTCGTGGAAGACGCATCCTCCGGCACCACCCACGCGATCGTCGCGCCGTCGCGGACCACGAGGTACCGGCCTCCGGGCTGCGCAGGCCAGGCGTCCGCCTCCTGCAGCCGTGTGAACCCGGTCTCCTCCAGACGGCGGGCGGTCTCGGCGGCGGCGTGATAGCTCGACGGGGAGGCGGCGACGAAGTCGGCGAGGTCTTCGGCGTGGGCGAGGGCGTCCGGGGTGACGGGCATGGCATGACCTTCCTGCGCAGGGTGTCCTTCGAGCGTAGTCGCGCCTGGTCACCGCGCCCCTCCCGGTCGGAGATAGGGTGGTGGCGATAGCGCCTAGGGTTCCGGGGTCTGCACCCGTCTGGTCCGAGCGGCGCCACGGTCCTCCTCCGCAGGAGGGCCGTCATCTGACAGGACAAAAGCCCGGAGGACCCGATTCGTCGCGCCCGCGGCGGAGGGAAGGGTCTGCCGTGTCCGCTGTCGCTCTCGTCCTCGTCCTCTCCGCCGCGATCGCCCACGCGTCCTGGAACGTCATCGCGCACGGCATCAGCCGCGCCGGCTCGCCGTTCCTGTGGTGGGGTGCGGTCGCCAGCACCGCCGTCTGGATCGGGGCCGTGCCGTTCACGGGCGGACTCGGTGCGGCCGACCTCGGCTCGTTCGCACTCGGGGTCTCCGTCTCCGCGGTCCTGCACGTCGCCTACATGGCCGTGCTGCAGCGCGGCTACCGGGAGGGCAGCCTGTCGACCGTCTATGCGACCGCACGCGGCACCGGCCCCTTCCTCTCCGTGATCGTCGCCGTGCTCCTGCTCGGCGAACGCCCCTCGGCCCTGGCGCTCGTCGGCGTCGCCGCGGTGATCGCCGGTGTGGTCGCGATCGGGTTCGTCGACCGCCGTCCGGCGGGCAGCGGGCGCCGCATCGACCCCGGCCTCCTGTTCGGTGCTCTCACCGGCGTGGCCATCGCGGTCTACACGATCTGGGACGCCCACGCGGTGCGGGAGTGGGAGCTGTCACCCGTGGCGTTCATGGTCGGGACGACGCTGCTGCAGGTGCCGTTCTATTCCGTGGCGGTGCGCGGACGATGGGGTGCTGTCGTGGCGCTGGGGCGCACGCAGTGGCGCCGCATCCTGGCCTTCGGCATCCTGTCGCCGCTGTCCTACATCCTCGTGCTGACGGCCATCCAGATCGCTCCGGTGGCTCTCGTGGCACCGCTGCGGGAGGTCAGCGTCGTGCTCGTGAGCCTGTTCGGCGCCTTCGTCCTGCGCGAGTCCCGGCCCGGCTTGCGGATCGGCGCCTCGCTGGTCGTCCTCACCGGGATCGTGCTGCTCGCGCTCTGAGGCCGCGGCTCACCGGAAGGTGACGAGGCCGGCGTGGGCGGCCGTGACGAGGATCTGCACGCGGTCGCGCAGGTGCCACTTCGACATCATGCGACCGAGGTGGGCCTTCACGGTTCCCTCCGAGACGATGAGCGCCTTCGCGATCTCGGCATTGGACATGCCCTTCGCGAGGCACTGCAGCACCTCCTCCTCGCGCTCGGTGAGCGGTTCGAGGGTCTCCGCCGCCGCGGTGGGAGTGGAGTCGCGCACATGGCGGATGAGCATCGACGCGATGCGGGGCGACAGCGAGCTCGCTCCCGCGAACACCTCGCGCACGCCCGTGACGATCTCCTCCGCGCTGGAGTCCTTGAGCAGGTAGCCGGAGGCGCCTGCGCTCAGCATGGGCAGCACCGTGTCGCTGCCGTCGAGTGTGGTGACGGCGAGGATGCGCACGTCGGGCCACCGTTCGGCGATCGCCGCAGTCGCCTCGATGCCGTTCATCTCCGGCATCTGGACGTCCATCATCACGACGTCGGGCTTCTCGCGCTCGACCGTCGTGAGGGCCTCCACACCGTCCTCCGCCTGCGCCACGACCGTGATCTCGGGCGCGCGCGACACGAAGTGCGACAGCGCGGAGCGGACCAGAGGATCGTCATCGACGATCACCACGCGGATTTCCTGCATGGAGGAAGCCTAACGGCGTGAAGCGGGCGCTCTGAGGATGTAGACCTTTGGCTATCGAGGTCTGGACGAACGCCAGATGTGCGCTCCGCTCGCCGCCGAGAAGATGAATACAGACATCGACAAACGGCACTAGAACGGAGGTGAATGTAATGACTTTCTGGCAGCAGGTTGGCAAGCTTTTCGGTTTCACTCGCTAGGATAGCTGGCGAATAGGAGACAGTGCACCATGGCCTTAGACCAGTCAAAACGGGCGGTGCCTGACATTTTCCGACTCGCACGCGGCGAACGCCTCACACGCGTGGAGAGCATCGTCATCCTCGCGATCATCGGCGTGATGGTCGCGATCGACGTCTTCACTCTTTTCACGGATCCCACCGTGAATCCCCTCGCCTCCGCGGTGAGCATCGCCTCCACTCTGGCTACCGCTCTGTTTCTCTGGTCGCCTCTGATCGCCACGTGTGCGATCGGTGTCGTCCTGGTGGCCTCCTTCTTCACGGGGACCGAATCGCAGGTCCTCATCACCGCCGCCCTGGCGTCTGCGCTGGTCATGCGCCTGGGCTGGAGCCCTCTTGTCCTCTCCTACACCGGAGTCTTCCTCGTCGCTGCGTCGGTCATGGCGTACGGAGACTCCGATGTCCCCGTCAATGTCGGCATCTACCTGATTGCGGCCACGGTCGCCGGGGCCATCGGCCTCGGACTCCGGCTGGCCTTCGACCGGGGACGTCGCCTCGAGCACGAGCTGGAGGCTGCGGCGGAGCAGGAACGGGAAGCCGTCCTCGCCGAGCGACGATGGATCGCCGGCGAGCTGCACGACAGCATCGCGCACCACCTCACGGTGGTGTCGCTGCACGTGCAGATGCTCGAAGACCCCGACGCCAGCGATGGCTCCCGGGAGGCGATCCGTGTCGCCGCCCGGAAGGCCATGACCGACCTCCGTTTCGTGATCGACCTCGCCGACGACGGCCCCCGTGCCGCGGGTATGCCGACGGGCGACCTCGTCGCGGCGGTCGAGGAGGCGCAGACCGAGTTCGAAGCGGCCGGGCACGAGGTTATCCTCGATGGCGACCCCGGCGACGAGCGCATCCCCCGGGCCGTGGAGATCGTGCTCGCGCGCATCGTGCGCGAGTCGGCGACGAACGTCCTGAAGTACGCGGGCCCCGGCACCGTCGAGATCCGTCTCGCCGTGGACGACGACAAGGCCCACCTGTCGCTGCGGAGTCCGCTGCCCACGACGCCGCGTCGCGAGCTCTCCTCCAGCCGGACCGGACTCGGACGGATGGCCGAGCGCGTGATGGGCGCCAGCGGCGAGTTCAGCGCCGGGGAGGTGGACGGGCATTGGCTCGTCTCCGCCGTGTTGCCGGTGGTGTGAGCCCCGCGTAGTCTGAGACGACGCCCGTGATCCCGGGCCTGAGACCGTAGACGAAAGTCTACGAGTGTCTCGACATTCGGCACTTCAGCGGCCTCGCGGTGCCGACATATCCTGAAGGCTCCCCAGATAAAGCGTCCCCAGCGCTGCGATCGCGGGCGCGATCTTTCTGGCTTCTTAAACTCCCGCGCCCGCGGTCGCGAATCTGTTCCGGGGCTCAGCCGCCCACCGCTCTCATGTAGTGTCCGTCCGTCGAGATCCCGGATGCCGCCACCGTGAAGCGCACCACCTCGCTGAGGTAGCGGTCTTCCGATGCCTCGAAGATGCGCCCCTCGGCGTCCCGCGACGTCCGCGTGAGGCGGAGGATCGGGGTTCCGCGCGGCACACGCAGGAGCGCGGCGTCCTGGTCGTCGGCGGCGACCGCGTCGATCACGTGCTGCAGGGTGACGATGGGATGGCCGACCGAGGCGAGGTACTCGGTGATCGACACCTCATCGAGGTCCACCTCGAACAGCTGGCGCCCGACGTCCTCGGTGTACGCGAGGCGCTCCAGCATCGTCGGTCGGCCGTCGAGAAGCCGCAGCCGGACCACGCTCACGATCGTGTCGTCGCGTCCCACGCCCAGTGCCGAGGCGAGGTCTCCCGCGCGACGCAGGCTGAGCTCCTGCGTCTGCGCGCCCGGCGAGACGCCGAGGTCCCGCGCCCAGCGGGTGAAGGGAACCGAGACGTCCACCGCCTGATTCGCCTTCCGTGCCACCACGCGCGCAGGGCGGCCGCGTCCCGTCTCGATCAGCCCTTCGGCGCGGAGGGCCGCCAGGGCGTTGCGGATCGGACCGCGTGACGTGCGCCAGCGCTCCGCGAGCTCCGCTTCGGTCGGCACGTCGTCCCCGGGGCGGAGCGTCCCGTCGGCGATCCGCGTGCGGAGGTCGTCGGCGATCTGGGTGTACACAGCTTCGGCCACATAGGTACATTACTTCGTTCGACGCCGTCGCACAGTCGGCGTTGCGCGCCTGTTCACCCAAGCGAATGCCGGGTGAACGCCGCCTGAACTCTTCCGAGATAGGTATACATCTCGGCCGCGGGGCTGGGAGAGTCGTCCCTGGATCACTCCTCCCACCCTGAAAGGTCCTCATGAAGCTCCGCGCTCTCCCTGCCCTCGCCGGCGCTGCGATCCTCGCGCTCGGCCTCGCCGGCTGTTCCGGATCGGCCGACGCCACCGACGCCTCCGCCGACGCTCAGTCGGTCGGCGGATTCGCCGTCGACGAGAACACGCTCGTCTTCGGGGTCGTCCCCGACTCGGTGGACACCGAGACGAACTACCAGCCGCTCATGGACTACATCGCCGAGGTCACCGGCAAGGCCGTCGAGTACCACGAGTCCACCGACTACGCCGCGCTCATCGAGGCCGCCGTCGCCGGCAAGGTCGACGTCGCCTCGTTCTCGGGGTTCACCTACGTCACCGCGACGAACAACGGCGCGAAGCTCACCCCGATCTCCTCCATCGTGACCGAGGAGGGCCAGGAGCCCGGCTACTACTCGCAGGCGATCGTGCCGGCGGACAGCGACATCTCCAGCCTCGAGGACTTCGCGGGCAAGAAGGTGTGCTTCGTGGATCCCTCCTCCACCTCCGGCTACCTCTTCCCGTCGTACAACCTCATCGAGGCGGGCGTCGACCCGAAGACCGACATCACTCCCGTGTTCGCGGGCAAGCACGACGTGAGCGTGCAGAAGGTCGGCGAGGGCGTCGAGTGCGAGGCCGGCTTCGCCGAGGACTCCGAGGTCGAGAAGTCGGACACGGTGAAGGTCATCGCCGAGACCATGGTCCCGGGTGCTCCGCTCGTCTACTCGTCGTCGCTGCCGGACGACGTGGCGACACAGCTCGTCGACGCCCTCGGCGAGGTCACCATCGACGACATCATCGCGGCGGGCATCGACAGCGCGGACTCGGACGCGTTCCGCAGCGTGTTCTTCGCCACCAAGCCGGTGGACGACGCGTACTACGACCTCATCCGCGACATCTGCGCCGAGACCGAAGCCGAGCAGTGCCAGGGCTGACGCCCCGCGCCTGACGACAGGAGAAGCCATGACCGCGGCATCCGACACCCTCATCCGCCTCGCCGGCGTCACGAAGACCTTCGGCAGCACCACCGCCCTCAAGGACGTCACGCTCGAGGTGGCCCAGGGAGAGATCGTCGTGCTGCTCGGGCTCTCCGGTTCCGGCAAGTCCACGCTGCTGCGGCATCTCGACGGCCTGGAGCTGCCCAGCTCCGGGTCCGTCGAGGTGCTCGGCGCGTCCGTTCCCTCGATGAAGGGGCGGGCGCTGCGACAGCTTCGCAGCAGCGTGGGCTTCATCTTCCAGCAGTTCGAGCTCGTGCCTTCGCTGACCGTGCTGGAGAACGTGCTGACAGGGTCGCTCTCGCGGATGCGCGGCCCGCGGCTCGGGCTGTGGAGCTATCCCCGCGCCGCGAAGCTCACCGCGCTGGAGCACCTCGACCGCGTCGGCCTCCTCGACCGCGCCTACCAGCGCAGCGACACCCTGTCCGGCGGCCAGCAGCAGCGCGTGGCCATCGCCAGGGCCCTCATGCAGAAGCCGGCGATCCTCCTGGCCGACGAGCCCGTCGCCTCCCTCGACCCGGAGTCGAGCGAGCAGGTGATGGCCCTCATCCGCGAGATCGCCGCCGACGAAGGCCTCACCGTCGTGTGCAGCCTGCACCAGGTCGACCTCGCGATCAGCTGGGCCGACCGGATCGTCGGGCTCCGGCACGGCGAGGTCGTCCTGGACACCCCGACGGACGGACTCACCAAGGCCGAGGTGATGGAGATCTACGGCCGCGTCGCGACGACCACGGCGGAGATCCGCGCCGTGCAGGTGGAACTCGTCGACGCCGTGACCACGGTGGGGGCGTCATGACGACGGTGGGGGCCTCGACACGGGGCGCTTCGACAGGCTCAGCGACCCAGGGCGGCGGCTCAGCGACCCAGGCCGCTTCGACAGGCTCAGCGACCCAGGGCAGCGGCTCAGCGACCCAGGGTGCTTCGACGGGCTCAGCGAACCAGGGCGGAGGGAGCGTCGCGGAGCGGGCGCCGAAGCGGCCGCTCTCGGCGGAGCGCATCGCGGCGGGGCTCACCCTCGTCGTCCTCGTCGTGCTCGGCATCGTCGCGGTGCGGGACGTGGGCATCTCGATCCCCGCGATGGTGCAGAGCTGGGGCAACGCCGAGAACTTCCTCGCCCGGGTCGGCGGACTCTCCTTCCCCGCGCCGGCCGACCTCGCCTGGCTGATCGCCCTGACCGTCGGCCTCGTGCTCGTCGGCACGCTGCTGGCGGCCGTGCTCTCCGTGCCGATCGCCTACCTCGCCGCTGCGAACACCACCCCGGGCGCCGGCTGGCGCGCGGCAGCCCGCTTCCTCGGCGTCCTCACCCGTGCCCTTCCCGACGTCGTGCTGGCCATGGCCTTCGTGCTGATGTTCTCGCTCGGCACGCTGCCCGGCATCCTCGCGATCGGCATCCACTCGATCGGCATGATCTCCAAGATGTTCGCGGACGCCATCGAGCAGATCGACGAGGGGCCGCGTCTCGCGATCCGCGCCGCCGGCGGCTCGAAGCTCCAGGAGTTCACGGCGGGCATCCTCCCGCAGGTGCTGCCGAGCTGGGTGGCGACGGTGCTGCACCGCAACGACATCAACCTGCGCGGGAGCGTCGTGCTCGGTTACGTGGGCGTCGCCGGCCTCGGTCTCGAGATGTCCTATGCGTTCAAGGCGCTGAACTACGGCAAGGGTCTCGGGATCGCGCTCGTGATCTTCGTGCTGTGCATCGTGATGGAGATCATCTCGAGCACGGTGCGGGGCGCGATGCTCGGTGAGCAGAAGCAGACCCGTTCCTGGATGGACCGGATCGTGCACCCGCGCCTGCGTCGGCGGTCGCACGCGCCCGCCGAGGGCCGCCCGGCGTGGGCGGCGAGCCCGGAGACCGCGGTGCGTCGTCCGTGGACCGCGCAACGCGTGCGCCACACCGCGGCCGGTGCCGTCGCGCTCCTCGTCGTGATCGGCAGCGTCGTCGTGAGCCAGATCACCTGGTCGGACCTGTTCACCTTCTGGGCGAAGCTGCCCGACGTCGCCGCCCGGTTCTGGCCCCCGTCGTTCGGCAGCTACGACACGGTCGCGATGCTGGAGGCCATGCGGGAGACCGTCGCCATCGCGCTCGCCGCCACCGTCCTCACGCTCCTGCCCTCGCTGCTGCTCGGTTCGTTCGCCGCGCGCAACGTCGCCCCGCACGCGGCAGGGCGCGGCACCGCCCGTCTGCTGCTCGTCGGCATCCGCGGCATCCCCGAGCTGATCCTCGCCATCGTCCTCGTCGTCATCACGGGTCTCGGCGCGCAGGCCGGCGTCATCGCGCTCGCGATCGGCGGCATCGGTCTGCTCGGCAAGCTCATCGCCGACTCCTTCGAGGAGGTCGACCGCGGCCCTGAGCGCGCGCTGCGGGCGGTGGGCGCCACACGGATGCAGACGTACACGTCGGCCACGCTGACCCAGGGCACCCGAGCCCTCATCGGGCACAGCTTCTACATGCTCGACACCAACATCCGCGCGGCCACGATCCTCGGCATCGTCGGCGGCGGCGGGGTCGGCTACTACCTGCTGAACGCCAGCCAGGGCTCGCGCTACGAGACCGTCACCGCGATCGTGCTGATGATCCTCGTCACCGTGCTCGCCGTCGAGGGGCTCGCGATGTGGATGAGGAAGGTGTTCCGATGACCGGGGCGAAGAATCCGGACCTCGTCGTGGTGGGGACCGGCATCGTCGGTCTCGGCGCCGCCTTCGCCGCCGTGCGCCGCGGGCTCCGGGTCGTCGTCGTCGAGCGCAGCGCCGCCCCGACCGGCGCCACGATCCGCAACTTCGGCCACCTCTGCATCGGCGCGCAGGGCGGAGAGGCACGGCGATACGCGGATGCCTCCCGAGAGCTCTGGCTGCAGCTCGCCCGGGACGCGGGGTTCTGGCTCCGCGAGTCGGGCACGCTCGTGGCCGCCCGCCACGAGGACGAGTTCGCCGTGCTCTCCGCGGCGGCGCGGGACGGCGGCATCCGGATGCTGGAGGCCGCCGAGCTCCTGCGCCGTGCGCCGCTGCGCCGGAACGGGCTCGTCGGCGGTGCCCTCATCGAGGCCGACCTGCAGACGGACCCGCGCACGGCGGCGACCGCGATCGTGCGCCACCTGACGGCACAGGGCGTCGAGTTCCGCTTCCGCACTGCGGTGACGGCCCTCGGCGCGGGACGGGTGGAGACCACGCGCGGGGCGATCGACACCGGGGCGGTCGTCGTGGCCGTCAACCACGACATCGACCAGCTCCTGCCCGAGGTCGCGGAACGGCACGGGGTCGTGCGGTGTGCGCTGGACATGATGCGGGCGGCCGTCTCCTTCCCGCGACCGTTGACCGCGCCCCTGCTGACCGGCTGGTCCCTCATCCGGTACGGGCGGTTCGCCGACAGCCCCGAGGCCCGCACCCTCCGCGAGCGCCTGCACGCCGAGCGGCCCGACCTCGCGGCCCTCGATCTCAATCAGATGTACACGCAGCTGCCGGACGGCACGCTCATCCTCGGAGACTCCCACGCCACCGACGCCGCCCCGTCGCCGTTCCAGCCGGAGGCCGCGTTCACCGCGTTCCTCGACGAGGCCGAGGCCCTGTTCGACGGGGCGGCGCCGCGGGTCATCGAGCGGTGGCAGGGCGTGTACGCGAAAGCCCCCGGCGAGTTCCTCGTCGACCGCGGAGATGACGGCGCCCTCGTGCTCGCCGCGACCACCGGCATCGGCATGACCTGCGGTCTCGGGCTCGCCGACCTGCACCTCACCGCCGCCCTCGGCGGCACCCCTGCTCTGGAAGGAACACCATGACCACTCCGATCGAACTCGTCGTCCTCGACATGGCCGGCACCACCGTCCTGGACGACGGCGTGGTGGAGCAGGCGTTCCAACGCGCCGCCGAGCGCACCGGCGTCGCCGCGCGGCTGCCCTGGGAGGATGCCCTCGACTACGTCCGGGAGACGATGGGGCAGTCCAAGTTCGACGTCTTCCTCCATCTCGCGGGCGGCGATGCGAGCGCGGCGCGGCAGGCCACCGCGGCGTTCGAGACCGCATACGCCGAGATCGTCGCCGAGAGCGGCGTCGCGGAGATCCCTGGAGCGGCGGACGCGATCCAGGGGCTGAAGGACGCGGGGCTGACCGTCGTCCTCACCACCGGATTCGCTCCGGTCACGCGACAGGCGCTCATCGACGGGCTCGGGTGGGGAGGACTCGTCGACCTCGCCCTGTCTCCGGTCGATGCCGGCCGCGGACGCCCCGCGCCCGACCTCGTCCTCACCGCCCTTCTGCGGACGGGCGCGTCAGCGGTGCAGGCTGTGGCCGTCGCCGGCGACACCGTGAGCGACGTCGATTCCGGCCGTCGTGCGGGGGCGGGCTTCGTCGCGGGGGTCCTCACCGGGGCGCACGATCGCGCGGCGCTGAGCGGAGCGGGGGCCGACGTCGTGCTGTCCGACGTCACGGCGCTGCGGACAGCGCTGGCGCAGCGCGAGCTCCTTCCTGCCGTCGCCTCCGTCTGAGGTCGTGTCATGGGAACGGTGCTGATCCGCCCACCCGGCCACCGGAGGGACGTCGCGCTGCGCCCCGCAGCCACCGCGATGGTCTGGATCGGCGAAGGCCACCCGCACGAGACCATCGCCGTCCCCGGGGTCGCGCTCGGTGATCGGGACGTGCTCGTCGCGGTGGAGATGTCGACGATCTGCGGATCGGACGTGCACACCGTGCAGGGCCGCCGGTCCGCGCCCGCGCCCCTCGTCCTCGGGCACGAGAGCGTCGGTCGGGTCATCGCGCTGGGCGACGACGGTGCGGAGGCGGTGGACGAGACCCCGCTGCGGATCGGCGACCGCGTGGTGTGGTCTGTCACGGTGTCGTGCGGCACCTGCGATCGCTGCCGGCGCGGCCTCACGCAGAAGTGCCGGGACCTCGGCAAGTACGGCCATGACCGCGTCGGGGCGCACAGCGACCTGACCGGAGCCTTCGCCAGTCATGTGCAGCTGCGGGCCGGCACCGCGATCGCGCGCGTACCGGAGGCGCTGCCGGCCGCGGTGCTGGCTCCGGCCGGCTGCGCGACGGCGACGGCATGGGCGGCCGTGGCGCGAGCGGCGCGTGACATCGATCTCGACGGTGCCGCGGTGCGCATCCACGGTGCAGGACTGGTGGGGATCAGCGCCGCGGCGATCGCGGCCGAGCACGGGGCCGTGGTCGAGGTGCGCGATCCAGACGACGATCGCCGTGGCTTCGCCGCTCGCTTCGGAGCCACCGCGCTCGACCGTGACCCGGACGTGGTCATCGAAGCCTCCGGGCACGCCGTCGGGGAGGCGCTCGCCGGCGTCGCCGTCGGCGGCACGGTCGTCCTGGTCGGGAGCGTGTTCCCGGCGGCGCCCGTCCCGCTGGAGGCGGAGGATCTCGTCCGCCGTCTCGTCACGGTGACCGGCGTGCACAATTACAGCGCTGACGACCTCGCAGCAGCGGTATCGTTCCTCGCGGGGCGCGGGCGCGCCTATCCGTTCGCCGAGGCCGTGGGCGCCGTGCGACCGCTGCTCGACATCGACGCCGCTCTCACGGAGGCTGCGGTGCCGGGCGCCCCGCTGCGGGTGGGTCTGGTGCCGGGCCGCTGAGCCCTCAGTCGGAACCGGTGCGCCGGGGCCCTGCGGGATGGAGTCCCTCGGCGTGGAAGGCGAGCAGGCGCACCGCGGCGTCGACGCTCGCCGACAGGATCTCGTCCGGGTCACCGGTCAGGGCCAGCCTCCGGTGCCCGGCGTCGTCGGCGGTGGCCCAGCCGAGGTACACCGTGCCGGCGGGATGACCGCCCTCCGGACCGGGCCCGCCCACCCCGGTCGTCGAGACGCAGATGTCGGCGTCGAAGAGCTCCCGTGCGCCCCGGGCGAGCTGCTCGGCGCAAGCGGCGGACGTCGGGTCGGTCCCCGGGGGCAGCCCCAGCACCCTCTCCTTGACCTCCGTGAAGTACGCGACGATGCCGCCGGCGAACCACCCCGACGCCCCTTCGCCCGCACCGATCGTGTTCGCGAGGCGTCCGGAGGTGAGCGACTCCGCCACGCTCACGCGCAGACCTCGGCTGCGGGCGAGCTCGCCGAGGTGCTCGAGGTCGGGGGTCTCGTTCGGTGCGGTCATCGGGGCGCTCCTCTCGTCGGTTCCCCCTACGCTACGGACCCCGTGGCGCCCTGTCGCAGGGGATTGACAACGACGCCCGCGTCAAGCCCCTGGAGGGCCGTCGCCCGGCGCGCCATCGTCGAGGAACGTCACACCGACGAAGGAGGCGGACATGGCGGAGGATGCGCGGGACACCGCAGGGATGCGGGCGGTCTTCTGGATCTGGGCGGGGATCATCGGCGTCGGGCTCGCCGTGATGATCGGCCTGCCGCTGGGAGGGCGATGACATGCGCTCGCGGATCAAGGACCACGCCCTCAGCCTCTTCTTCCTCGCCCTCTTCGTGCTGGCTCTGGCCGGCCAGGCCATCGCCGGCTACCTCCGGAACAACGACGAGCTCCTCGACCACGGGCAGCCGACGATCGGCTTCGGAGACTTCCTCTGGTCGTCCGACTTCGCGGTCGACGTCGCCGAGAACTGGCAGTCGGAGTTCCTGCAGTTCTTCCTCTTCATCGCCGCGACGATCTGGTTCGTGCAGAAGGGCTCCCCGGAGTCGAAGAAGCCCGGCGACGAGGGGCCGGGCAGCGATGCCGATCAGCTCGTCGGCGCGCACGCCCGCCCGGACTCTCCGCGGTGGGCCCGGGCGGGCGGGTGGCGAGCGGCGGTGTTCGGCAACTCGCTGCTGCTCGTGATGGGGGCAGTTTTCGTGCTGTCCTGGCTCGCGCAGTCGCTCGCCGGGACAGTGGTCATGAACGAGGAGAACGCGATGCACGGCCTCGCCGCGATCACCTGGGGCGACTACGTGACCAGCTCCGACTTCTGGGACCGCACCCTGCAGAACTGGCAGTCCGAGTTCCTCGCGGTGGGGACGATGGTCGCGTTCGCGATCTACCTGCGCCAGCGGGGGTCAGCGGAGTCGAAGCCCGTCGGCACCCCGCACCATCAGTCGGCCTTGGAGTCCGACTGAGACCGCTCGTCGTTGACGTCGGCCTGGGACAGCCGCTCGTCGTCGGCGTCGTAGCCCGCACGCGCCTCCTGCAGCGGCTGGTCGGAGTACTCGCCGCCCTGGCGTCCACCGAACGGACGGCCGTGGTCGGCGAACTCCTCGCGGGCGAAGACCAGCTCCCACGGGCCCACCGTGAAGCGCGATCCGGTACGCAGCGTCTCCGTGCGGTCGCCCGGGTGGGTCGCGTCGGCATCGGGGTTGGAGTTCATCTCGCCGTCGGCGTGCAGGGTCACCACGTACTCGTCACGGTCGTCGTGCACGACCGTCGCGTGCACCGGCTCGGTGTCGGCGAGGCGCAGCTCGTTCCCGGCGGCCGATCCGATGCGGACCTCCTCCATGTCGAGCGCGAACTCGGTGCGCTCGTCGTCGCGCCGCACGCGCAGTCGCGGGTTGCCCGCGCCGCGCTCTGCGTGGGTGGTGCCGGGCGTGTAGCCCTCGTCGGGACGGTCGTCGATGTGGCGGTCAGTCATGGCGGTGCCCTCCTCGGGTGTCGATGATTCGAGGCTAATCGCCGCGCGGATCGCGCGCAGGGCCTTGACTTCGACGCGCGCATCGCCCTCCGGGGCCGATTTGCCGTGCGCCCCGCCCGAGGGCTTACCCTCTAACCCATAGGCCGATCCCGGCAGTGTCCGCCGGGCTGAGGACCACCCGACCGAGGAGCATCACCCGATGGGCAAGTTCATCTACGAAGGCAGCGTGAAGACCGAGATCGAGGATCGGGCGCTCACGCACCTGCAGCTCGTCATCACGGCCAAGCTGCGTCGCGGCGAGCCGTTCCCGTTCAGCTGGCGCGAGGACGCCAGCGTCGGCGGCGGACGGACGACCGTCTGGATCCAGCCGGGCAGCTCTCTCGTCTTCAAGTACTTCGGCAGCCGCCAGCCCGCGGTCAACCGGGCCTGGGTCGAAGCGCTCGCCTTCACCGCGAATTCCCCCAGCGGGCTCTACCTCGTCCCCGAGCCCGCCGAGGGCGCCGAGCCCCCGCACGGCGACGTCCCCTCCGCCGGCTGACACCCGCTGTCGCGGAGACCGCCCCGGGCTGTCAACCCCCTGCCGTCCCTCCTCCGGAGCCACGAGGCTCGATCACGACCTGATCGACAGCCCCATGACAGGAGGAGCGGACATGACCGACACCACCCGCGACGGCGGCCTCACCGACCCCCGACACGCCCACCATGAGGACGGCTTCCCGGCGCAGAGCCAGGACCAGCCGGGCCTCACCGAGAAGACGACCCCGGAGCCGGACCACGGCGAGCAGTCCTACGTCGGCCACGGCCGGCTCGAGGGACGGCGCGCGCTCATCACCGGTGGTGATTCCGGCATCGGACGGGCGGTCGCGATCGCCTTCGCCCGCGAGGGTGCCGACGTGGCCATCGTGCACATGCCCGAGGAGCAGGCGGACGCGGAGGAGACGCTCGCGCTCGTCCGCGAAGCCGGTCGCACAGGCGTCAGCATCCCGGGCGACGTCCGCGAGGAGGCCTTCGCGACCGATGCGGTGCACCGTGCGCGTCGCGAGCTCGGCGGACTCGACGTGCTCGTGCTCAACGCGGCCTATCAGCACGACATCGACGGCTTCGAGAACCTCGACACCGAGAAGATGCGCCGCGTGTTCGACACGAACCTCGCCGGCCTCGTCTTCTCGGCCCGGGCTGCGTTCCCCGACCTCGAGCCGGGATCCAGCATCATCGTGACCTCGTCGGTGCAGTCGGCGCAGCCGTCGCCGGGACTCATCGACTACGCCATGACGAAGGCGGCGCAGGTCGCGTTCGTCAAGGCGCTCGCGGAGGAGGCCGGGCCGCGCGGCGTGCGCGTCAACGCCGTCGCGCCGGGGCCGATCTGGACGCCGCTGATCCCCGCGACCGGGTGGGGGCCCGAGCGCCTGGAGACGTTCGGTCAGGACACCCCGCTCGGACGCGCGGGGCAGCCTGCGGAACTCGCCGGTGCCTACGTGTACCTCGCCTCGGCGGAGTCGTCGTACGTATCCGGCGCGGTCCTCGCGGTGACGGGTGGCAAGCCGCTCTGATCCGCGCGAGGACGGCACAGGCGGCGGGGAGGCAGGGCCCCGCCGCCTAAGCTTGTCTGGTGCAGAGACCCGCGGCATCCGGACCCCTCGTGGGCGTCGCGCTCGTCATCGGATCCTGCCTCTCGCTGCCGTTCGGCGCCGCGGTGGCCGCGCAGCTCTTCCCCGTGCTCGGGCCGTGGGGCGTGACGTCGCTCCGCGTCGCGATCGCCGCGCTGCTGCTGGTCGTCATCGTGCGCCCGCGGCCCCGCGCCTGGACCCGGTCGCAGTGGCTCGCCGCCGTGCTGTTCGGGGTGTCCCTGGCCGCGATGAACGGGTTCTTCTACGCGGCGATCGACCGCATCCCCCTGGGGCCCGCCGTGGCCATCGAGTTCCTCGGGCCGCTCGTGCTCGCCGCCGTGCTGACCCGCCGTCTCGCCGACGCGGTCTGGGTGGGCGTGGCCCTGCTGGGCATGGCGCTGCTCGGCGTCGACGGCCTCGTCGGCGCCGAACCCCTCGATCCGCTGGGCGTCGTCTTCATCCTCATCGCGGCCGGATTCTGGGTCATGTACATCCGGATGAGCGCGCGCGTCGGCGCCCTCATCCCCGGCAGCAGCGGTCTCGCGATGGGACTCGTCGTCGCGGCGGTGCTCCTCATCCCCGTGGGCGTGCCCGCGGCGGCGACGGTGGCGCTGGATCCGCAGCTCCTCCTGCTCGCGGCGGTCACCGCGGTGCTGTCGTCCGTGATCCCGTACAGCTTCGAGCTCGCGGCGCTCCGCCGGCTCCCACAGCGGGTGTTCGGCGTGCTGCTGAGCCTGGAGCCCGCGTTCGCGACCCTCGCCGGGTGGCTCATCCTCGGACAGGACGCCACGCCGCTGCGGCTGCTCGCGGTGGCGCTCGTGATCGCCGCGAGCGTCGGGACGACGCTGGGCGTGCGCCGCGACCGGAGGGGCGACGGCCCCGCGGGACCGTTCACCGCGCCGATCCCGCTTCCCGACTGACGCCCCTCCGGTCGGGCGGCTCTCATGCCCGGACGGCCACCGGCTGCGGCAGCGGGTAACGGCGGCGCAGCATCACCCGCTGCACGAGGGTCCACACCACCGTGACCGTGAGGTAGAGCGCGGCGGCGAGGGGGACGAAGGCCGCGAAGACCGCGGTGAGGTAGTGCAGCGCGGCCATCATCCGGAGCATGCCGGGGGAGCTGAGTGGAGAGTCGTCGCCCTCGACGGGGGCCGGTCGGAACACCCGCCGGGTGACCTCGGCGACGGCGATCATCACGGCCAGCAGCACGCCGAAGACCGCGAACGTCGCCGGGGTCGCGGTGCCGCCGAACAGGGCCGACACTAGGCTCGTGCCGAGCGGGGCGCCGAAGAGGTCGTGGGTGAGCAGCTCGTTCGGGTGTCCGGCGATCTCCGGTCGCAGGAACAGCGTGTAGAGCAGGCCGACGACCGGTGCCTGCGCCAGCACGGGCAGCATCCCGGCGAAGGGCGAGGTGTTCTCGGCGCGGTAGAGCGCCATCATCTCCTGCTGCAGGCGCTCCGGGTTCTTCCGGTGGCGCTGCTGCAGCGCGCGCAGCTTCGGGGCGAGGCGGGCCCTGGTCTGCTCGGCTCGGGCCTGGGAGATGCCGACGGGGATGAGGAGGGCGCGCACGAGGAGGGTCACCAGGACTACGGCGAGGGCGGCGGCGGAGGGGCCGGCGAGGGGTTCGAGAAGGGTGGAGAGGCCGTTCAGGGCACCGTAGGCGGCGTCCAGGAGCGCAGCGAGGGGAGGGAAGGCGAAGATGTCCACGGGAAGGTCCGTTCGATGAGGTCGGGAGGGGTCGGCGAAGGCCGCGCGGTCCCGGTCGGACGGACTACGCGGCGGTCGCGACTCCCGGCGCTCGCGGACGAGGGTGTCCGGCGGCATCCGGATCGCTCTGTGGCAGGAGGGTTCCGACATCGATCGCCCGCAGCGGGTGCGGGGCATCGGCGGAGGCCTGGTGGCGCACGCTCAGCACGAGCGCGAGCGTGAGGACCGTGACGGCGAGCAGCGCGATCGCGAGGCCGAGCGCGGCGGCATCCGGCACCGTCACGAGACCGATCGCGGCCGCGACGAAGCCGAGCATCTGCCCGAACCACTCGCTCATGCCGCGAGCTTACCCCGTTCGAATCGCCTGGATTGCTGTATCCGGGCCGCCGATGTAGCCATTCAGGCGATTCGAAGGGCGTACGGTCGGGGTATGGCGACAGAACTTCTGGGAGTCGAGCATCCGATCGTGCTGGGACCGTTCGGGGGGAGCTCGTCGGTGGCGCTGACGGCGGCGGTGAGCGCGGCCGGCGGGCTGGGGTCGTACGGGCTGTACGGCTACGACGGCGACCGGATCCGCGCCGTCGGGGCCGAACTGCACCGCGCCACCGACCGTCCGTTCGCCCTGAACATCTGGTTGCCTGTGGGGGACGAGGTCGCGCCGAACCCGCAGCACGCGGTCTTCGCCCAGGCGCTGGAGCCGTTCTACGAGGCCGTCGGGGTTCCGGTGCCGGCCCGGCCCGAGCGCTACGTCCCCGAGCTCGACGAACAGCTCGACGCGGTGTGGGAGGTCGCCCCGGCTGTGCTGAGCGTGGTGTTCGGGGTGCCGTCCGCCGCTCTCGTCGCCGAGGCCCGCGACCGCGGCATCCGCATCGTCGGCACCGCCACCACCGTCGCGGAGGCCGTCGCGCTCGCCGAGGCCGGAGTCGATGCGGTCGTCGCCTCGGGAGCCGAGGCGGCCGGGCACCGGGTGTCGTTCCTCCGTCCCGCTGCCGAGTCGCTCGTGGGCACCGTCGCGCTCGTGCCGCAGATCGTGGACGCCGTCGACGTGCCCGTCATCGCCGCGGGCGGGATCGCGGACCGCCGCGGGGTCGCTGCGGCCTTCGCCCTCGGTGCCTCCGGCGTGCAGGTGGGGACGGCGTTCCTCGCGACCGCCGAGTCCGCCGCGACGGCAGCGCACCGCGACGCCATCCGGACCACCGCCGCCGACGAGACCGTGCTGACCAGGGCGTTGAGCGGACGCCTCGCCCGCGGAGCCCGCAACCGCGCGGTGCGGGCGATCGAGGCGAGCGGCACGATCGCCCCGTTCCCGATGCAGAACTGGCTCACCGGACGGTTCCGCACGGTGGCAGGGGAGCAGAATCTCGGCGAGCTGCAGTCGCTGTGGATGGGGCAGGCCGCCCCTCTCGCGCGCGGGACCATCGCTGCCGAGGTCTTTGCGGAGCTGGCAGCCGGAGTCCCCGGCCGGTGAGGAACGCCAGGTTCCTGGCTAGAATGGCGTCATGTCCACGCAGAACGTCTTGGAAGCGCGCAACAACCTCTCGCGCCTGATCGCCGAGTCCCAGGCGGGTGAGGACGTGGTCATCACGAAGCGGGGCACTCCGGTCGCCCGTCTGGTCCCCATCGGTCCGGTCGACGTGGTGCGGAGCGGCCGCCTCCTCGTCGAGTGGATCGAACAGCATCCGCTTCCGCCCCGGCTCGTTCGGACCGCCGAGGAGCTGGACGCGCAGGTCGCCGAGAACCGGGACGCCTGGGAATGATCTATCTCGACTCGTGCATCCTCATCTACGCCATCGAGGACCGCGGTCCGAGGGGCGATGCCGTGCGGCAGGCACTCCGCGACGTCGACGACGAGGTGGCGTCGAGTCCACTGGCACTCCACGAATGCCTCGTGCTCCCCGCGCGCGAGCGCAATCCGGAGCTCCGTGACCGGTACCTGGCTCTCTTCGAGCGGATGGAGATCGTCGCGCTCGATACGACCGCGTTCGTCCGATCGGCCGAGCTCCGTGCCGACTTCGGCCTGAAGACCCCGGACGCGCTGCACCTCGCCGCCGCCCAGCTGTCGGGGTGCACGGAGCTGTGGACGAACGACAAGCGCCTCGCCGCCGCGTCGCACGGGCTCGCCGTGGACATCCTCGACCGCTGAGCGGCGGAGCGCTATAGGATGACGGTCGAGCGGCCGTGCACGATCACCCGGTCCTCGGCGTGCCACTGCACGGCCCGGGCCAGCACCAGACGCTCGACGTCGGCGCCCCGGCTCTGAAGCTCGGCCGCGGACTCGGAGTGCGTGACCCGCGTGACGTCCTGCTCGATGATCGGCCCCTCGTCGAGGTCGGCCGTGGCGTAGTGCGCCGTGGCCCCGATCAGCTTCACGCCGCGCTCCTTCGCCCTGGCGTAGGGGTTCGCGCCGATGAACGCGGGCAGGAACGAGTGGTGGATGTTGATGACGGGGGCTTCGAGGCGCGTGATGAAGTCGTCGCTGAGGATCTGCATGTACCGGGCGAGCACGACGAGGTCGACGTTGCCGCGGAGCAGGTCGAGCTGACGCTCCTCCATCGCCTGCTTGTCCGTCGAGGGGATGTGCACGAACGGCACGCCGAAGGAGCGGACGGCCTCGGCGAGGTCGGGGTGGTTCGAGACGACCATGGTGATGTCGATGTCGAGCTGCCCGCGCTGCGTGCGCCACAGCAGCTCCATCAGGCAGTGGTCGTACTTCGACACGAAGATCGCCACGCGCTTGCGGCGGGCGACGTCGTGCAGCGACCACTCCATGCCGAAGCGCTCGGCGACCGTCGCGATGTCGGCCTCCAGCGCGGGGCGCGCGGCGGCCAGCCCGTCGAGGTGGATGACGGTGCGCTGGAAGAACCGCCCGCCCTCGGAGTCGGTCGAGTGCTGGTCGAGCGAGATGATGTTGGCCCCGTGCTGGGCGAGCACGCCGGCGACCGCGGCGACGATGCCGGGCTGGTCGTCGCAGGCGATCAGCAGGCGGGCGGTATCGGGCTGGGTCATGGCTGCTCCTCGGGGTGTGCATCGATTCTGCCGTGCCGCGCGGGTGGGGAGCGAATCGCCCACAGCGTCGCTACCCTGAGACCGTGGATGCGAGCGACGTCGGACTGGTGCTGATCCCGCTGCTGGCGGTGGCCGCACCGCTTCTGGCTCGCGGCGTCCGCCCGCTCGTCCGGGTGCCGATCGTCGTGTTCGAGCTCGTCCTCGGGATCCTCGTCGGCCCCGCCGTGCTCGGCTGGGTCGAACCGGGCCCCCTTCTGGAGAAGCTCAGCGACTTCGGCCTGGCGGTGCTGTTCTTCGTCGCCGGCTCGGAGATCGACTTCCGCCAGGTGGCCGGGAAGCCCCTCGCCCGGGCGTCGCTGGGCTGGCTGCTCAGCGTGCTGCTGGGCATCGGGCTCGGGTTCTTCTTCGCCCCGGGCGAGGGCATGGTCGTCATCGGGATCGCGTTGAGCTCGACCGCTCTCGGCACGCTGATGCCGATACTGCGCGATGCGAAGGAGCTGGACACCCCGTTCGGCCGTGCCATCAGCACGATCGGCGCCGTGGGGGAGTTCCTGCCGCTGATCGCGATCTCGATCTTCCTCAGCACCCGGACGACGCCCCTGGCCACGGCGGTGCTGCTGACCTTCGTCGTGCTGGCGGGACTCGCCGTCCTCGTCGCGCACCGGGTGCCGCACGGGCGCCTGCACGGCATCGTGCGCGCGACCCTCCACACCTCCGACCAGTTCGGGGTGCGCTTCGTGATCCTCCTCATCGCGGCCCTCGTCGGCCTCAGCGTGATGCTCGACCTGGACATGCTCCTCGGCGCCTTCGTCGCGGGGGCCATCTGGCGCATCATCATGGCGCGGGCGCCCGAGAAGGATGCGGCGGAGGTCGAGAGCAAGATCGAGGGTCTGGCGTTCGGCTTCCTCGTCCCGGTGTTCTTCCTCTACACGGGGGTGACCTTCGACCTGCAGGCGCTGCTGACGTCTCCCTCGGCGATGTCCCTGGTGCCGGTGTTCCTGCTGGCGCTCCTGGTGATCCGCGGATCGGCCGCCCAGCTGTCCGCCCCGGCGGGCGCGAGCGGACGCGACCGCGCCGCGCTCGGCCTGCTCGCAGCCACCGGGCTGCCGATCATCGTCGCGGTCACAGCGATCGGCGTGGATCAGGACATGCTCGACTCCGGGACCGCGGCCGCGCTGGTCGGGGCGGGCATGCTGTCGGTGCTCCTGTACCCGCTGATCGGGATGACGCTGCGGGGCGATCGTGCGCAGGTCGCGGGCCCGCGCCTTGCCGACCAGACCACGCTGGGGGAGCTGTGACCACCGCCTCCGCCCTGCTGACCCAGGCCGTGCAGGATCTCGCCGGCGCCCCCAAGGAGGGGCTGGGCGAGGAGAAGGACTCGCGCTGGCGCGGGCGTCGGATCGTCCGTGTCGGCGAGGCCTGGCACCTCGGCGTCATCCTGCTCACCGACACGCATGCCCTGGCGACGGCGGAGGTGCTCCGCGCGGCGGACCCGGGGCGTCGGGGATACACCGCCGAGTCGGCGCGCGCACGGGCCGAGCGCCGGGCCCTCGCCCTGCGCGGCGGCTTCCACGAGGGGGATGTCGTGCACGTCGGCTGGAGCGTGATCGACGTCGACGCGGTGGACGCCGGAGGCTCCTCCGGTCCGCTCGCGCTCCTTGACGGCGTGCCGTCGGTGCGCTGGAGTCAGGCGGGCGGTTTCATGCCGCTGGATGCCTACCTGCGCGAGCGCATCCCGCTGCTCCGCGGCGACGCCCCGGCCTGATCTCAGCCGAACAGCTCGGCGAAGCGGCGGAGCAGGGCGGCGCCCTCGGTGACCGAGGCCGCGAGGACCTCCTGCTGCACCGCGTCGAACTGCGCCGGATCGAAGTACCCCGTCGTGCGGTAGAACGTCATCCGATCGGCGAAGTCGCGCGGCGTCGGCTCGGGATGGAACTGCGCGGCGTACAGGTGCGTCCCCACCCGGTAGGCCTGCACGGGGCAGGCCGCGTTGGTAGCGAGCAGCACGGCCCCCGGCGGAGTCGTCGCGGCGCTCTCCTTGTGCGCGGTGAACACGGTGAGCGCGGGGCCGGACGGGCCGAACACGGGATCGACGGCGCCCTCCGGTGTCGTGTCGATGACCGTCGCGCTCGCCGCCTCCGGCATGGTCGTCACGACCTCGCCGCCGAGGAGCCGGGTGAGCACCCCGATGCTGAAGCAGGTGAAGAACGCGGCGATCCGCTGTTCCCGTGCGGCGCGGGCGAGCGTCTCCAGATCGGCCTCCACGCGCCGCTGCACCGGGGTCTTCTCGACGTCGGTGACGTTGAAGGGAGAGCCGCCGATGACGACGCCGCGGTAGCGGTCGAGGTGGGCCTCGGTCAGCGGCTCGTGCAGCAGATCGAGACGATCGACCACGTCGACTCCGAGCGCCCGCCGGAACGAGGCGTGCTCGGCATCCGCCGCCCCGGTCTCGGGTCGCACGCAGACGTAGAGAAGCGAGGCCATCAGGCGATTCTAACGAGGGGGAGGGTCCGGTCCTGACGGCTCAGCGGGACGAGTTCGCGGTGCGTCCTCGGACGATCCCGACGAACGTCTCGACGTCGGGCGTGGTCCGGTCGCGCGGCCAGGCGAGGGCGACCGTCGAGACCGGGCCGTCGGCGAGGACCCGGTAGTCGGCGTCCTTCCGGTGGTGCAGTCGGGCCAGCGACATCGGCACGAGGACGATGCCGACACCCGTCGCCGCCGTGGCGATCGCGTCGGCGGTCGACAGGGGGCCGCCGCGTGGGGGGATGGTGCCCGGCACCTCCATCGGCCCGAGCACGTCGTCGGACAGGGAGTGCAGCACCTCGCCGTCGAGGTCGGCGGTCGTCAGCTCGTCCGCCGCGAGCAGGTGCGAATCGGTCGAGGCCACGACGACCGGGACCTCGCCGTACAGCGGGATGACGTGCAGGGCGTCGTCGTCCAGCGGGAGGCGCACGAGGGCGGCGTCGAGATCGTCGAGCGCCTCTCGCTGCCCGGAGACCTCGATCGGGACGAGTTCGAGGGCCACGTGGGGCAGGCGCCGCTTCCACGTGTCGATCCACTTGCCCGGCGTCGCTCCGGGCACGGCGCCGAGGCGGAACGTCCGCGGCTCCTCGGGTGCGGCGGTCGGTGCGTCGAACACCACCTTCTCGGCGCGGGGTGCGCGGCGCGGAGCCGGCTTCCCCTGGCGTGAGCCGCTGCCCCCGGCACGGCCCCGGTGGGCGGGTGAGCCCTTGCCGGAGCCCTTCGCGGGTCGTCGTCCCTGGTGCGCCATGGGATCCAGGCTACTCGGCGTCCTCCGAGTCCTCGGCGGGGGAGTTCCGCTGGGTCCGCCGGACCAGTCCGGCGACACCGCCGACGAGGAACAAGGCCCCCGCCGTGAGGAGCACGATCGTGAGCAGGGTGGCGGGAGTCATCGTCCCGACGCCGTCGGCCAGCGCGGCGCGGCGCTCCGTATCGGTGAGGAACCACAGCGCCCCCGCGGCGATCGCGGCGAAGGTCGTCCCCCAGATGACGGCTGCCCAGCGCACCCGGGGTGCGGTGACGGTCTCGGTGCTCATTCCTGGCCCTCCTCGGGCTCCTGCAAGGTCACGACGATGACGCCGCTCGCCTGGTCGATGGTCACGGGCTGGATCGTCGAGGGACTGCCCTCCTCGGCGGAGATGTTCGCGGAGATGACGTTCTCGTCACCCCGCGGCGTGGCGGCGATGACGCCGGTGTCCATGACCATCGGATCGTCCGGATCGACGCGGAGCCAGCTCACCTCCACTCCGTCGCCGACGGTGCCGCGGAGCTGCAGCTGTACGCCGGCGTCGACGAAGATCTCGGTCCGCCCCGACCCCTTCTCGATCTCGATCGGGCGGGGGCCGCCGTCGTGCCGGTGGAGCTGCAGGTACAGGTCGCCGAACGGCTGTCGGACGTGCGCCTCCTGGCTGTTCGTGAGAGAGGCGTACCCGAGGGTGAGGCCGGGCATCGTGGACAGGAAGCCCGTGAGGAGACCCGCGGCCAGCGTCACCACGGTGAGGAAGGCCAGGGCGCCGCTGCGGCGACGGAGGGCTCCGGCCGTGATCATCGCCAGGGCCAGGACCAGCGCGCCGGACAACAGCCCCAGCGCGCCGCCGAAAGCTTCACCGACGGCGAGTCCCACGCCGGCGCCGACGACGATCGCGAGTCCGAGGGCGGTCATGACGAAGGCGAAGCCGGCGCGCGGATTCGACGCGCGGCGGATACGTCGGCGCTCCGCGGCTGCGGCGGCGAACACGGCCGCCTCGGCCTGACGCTCCCGGCGGAGCTGGTCGCGTGCGGCTCGCTCCGCATCCTGCTGCTGGCGGCGCCAGGCCTGATCCTGCTCCTTCCAGGCGGCGTGCTGGGCGCGCCAGGCCTCCAGCGCGGCGGGGTCCTGGGTGCCCGGAGGCAGGGGTGCGGGAGGTGCGGGAATGGCGAGGACGTCGTGCCCGACGGCGTCGGCGAGCGGTACCGAGACCGGACCATCCGTCGCCATGGAGGGAATGGCGTCCGCCCCCGTGGCGGGACCCGAACCCGCGTCGGGGGCGGACGCGGCCGGGGCCGCCGGATCTGCGGAAGCCCCCGCCGGATCCGGCGCGGAAGCGCCCGGAGTGCGGCGCGCGGCACGCACGATGAGGAAGAGCAAGGCGGCGGCGAGCACGAGCCCGACCACCCAGGTGACCGTCGACAGTGCCGACCAGCCGTCGTAGCCGAGGCCGAACAGGCGCCCGGCGAGCGGCGCCGTCGGGAAGAGGCCGATCACGGCGAGGGCGAGGATGCCGAGCTGCACGGGGTCGTACCGGCGCTGCAGCAGATCACGCAGATGCACGCGGCCGTCGACGTCCGGCAGCACCGCCCAGGCGAGGGCGTACAGGAACAGGGCCGGAAGACCGAAGAGGGCGGCGACGACGAGGACCCCGCGCACGATCAGCGGATCGATGCGGAGGCGGATCGCGATGCCCGCCGCGACACCGCCGAGCCAGCCGTCGGTGCGCACCACCCCGAGGCCGGCGACCCACAGCAGGAACCGGTCGGCGCCGCGCGGTCGGCGGGGGGCTTCCGGTGCCGGTGCCTCGTGGTCGGCGGGCGGTGGCGGAGCGGTCGGAATCGTCATGAGTCGATCCTCGCGGTCGGCGGCGCCGCGGGGCCATGGGGGGATCCCCTGAGCGCACCCTGATTCCGCGACAGGGAGGTCCCGGAGAGCGGAGGCGGATGATTGGATGACCGTATGCCCTCCGCCGTCTCCACGCTCCCCGGCCCCGCGCCGGCGACCGCGCGTCCGGCGCTGACCCGTGATCGCGATGCTCTCGTGACCGGAGTGAGCGCCGGGCTCGCACGCCACCTCGGTGTGCGCGTCGGGCTGGTGCGGGCGCTGTTCGTCGCCCTGACGCTCTGCGGCGGCGCGGGTGTGCTCCTGTACGCCTGGTGCTGGACCTTCATGCCGTGGACGGAGGGGACGACGGCGCCGACGCATCGCCTCCCGGTCGCCTGGCTCCTGCTGGTCCCCGCGGCCGTCGGTGCCCTCGTCGTCGTGGTGTGGCGCGGGGGCAGCGACTGGCTGAACGGCTCGATCCCTCCGGGAATGGCGGCCGTGGTCGTCGGCAGCACCACGCTGTGCGCGACCGCCTCCGGGCTGTGGGCCACGCTCATCGATCGCACCGACACGGCCCGCGGCCCTCGGCACACCACCACCGTCCGCATCCTCGCGGTGCTCATCCTCGGCCTCGTGGTCCTCCTGCTCCTCTCGTGGCCGATCGCGCGCTCGGGTGTCGTGCTCGTGCTGCTCCCGCTGGCCGGGCTGGTGGCGGTGGTGGCCTCGGCCCTCATCCCGCGCTGGCGGGAGCTGGCGGGGGAGCGCGTGCGCCGCATCCGGGAGGAGCAGCGCAGCGTCATGGCCGCCCACCTGCACGACTCGGTGCTGCAGACGCTCGCCCTCATCCAGAACCGGGCCGGGGCATCGAGCGAGGCGGCACGGCTGGCCCGCGCGCAGGAGCGAGAGCTGCGTGCCTGGCTGTACGACGGCGATGCTCCGGCGGACAGCGACCTGCCGACCGACCTGCGCGACTACGCCGGAGCGCTCGAGATCGACCATCCGGTCCGGATCGAGGTGGTCTCGGCCGGGCTGTCGGCGGAGCGGGCGAGCGGGGAACTGGCGGCCGCGGCCCGGGAGGCGATGCTGAACGCCGCCCGGCATGCGGGCGGCGAGATCTCCGTCTACATCGAGGGTCGTGTCGACGGCGTCGACGTGTTCGTCCGCGACCGCGGTCCCGGATTCCGGCTCGACGAGGTGCCCGGCGATCGGCTCGGCGTGCGGGAGTCGATCATCGGGCGGCTGCGTCGCGCGGGCGGCACGGGGTCGGTGCGCAGCGCCGACGCCGGTACCGAGGTGCATCTGCGCCTGCCCACCATCTCGTCCCCGGAGCGGGGACCGATCCGACAGGAGCCCCGTGGCTGACCGTCTCCGCGTCGTGATCGTCGACGACCACTCCATCTTCCGCTCCGGCCTGCGGGCCGATCTCGATGCGAGCGTCGAGGTCGTGGGCGAGGCGGCGGACGTGCCCTCCGCGATCGCCGTGATCGTGGAGACGACCCCGGACGTGGTGCTCCTCGATGTGCACCTCCCTGGCGGTGGGGGCGACGACGCGACGGGTGGGGAGGCCGTGATCCGAGGGACGCGACCGTCCACGACGCGGTTCCTCGCCCTGAGCGTCTCCGATGCGGCGGCCGACGTCGTGCGGGTGATCCGGGCCGGGGCACGCGGCTACATCACCAAGGGGTCATCGGGCCGCGAGGTGAGCGAGGCCGTGCACGCCGTCGCCGAGGGGGACGCGGTGTTCTCGCCGCGGCTCGCGGGATTCGTGCTCGACGCGTTCGGCGCCGTGGCCGGCGAGACCGCCACCGCGACGGACGAGCTCGACCGCCTCTCCTCGCGCGAGCAGGAGGTGATGCGACTGATCGCCCGCGGCTACGCGTACAAAGAAGTAGCCGCAGCCCTCTTCATCTCGATCAAGACCGTCGAGACGCACGTGTCGTCCGTGCTGCGCAAGCTGCAGCTCTCCTCCCGCCACGAGCTCACCGCGTGGGCCTCGGAGCGGCGACTGCTCTGAGAGCGGTCAGGCCGCCAGCCAGAGACCCTTCTGATCGGTGGCGACGGTGAGCCCCGCCGCGACCGTCTCGTCGTCGCCGATGCGGGCGCCTCGCACGATGCGGGCCCCGGCGCCGATGTCGGTGCGGACGCCGACGTGCGCGTGATCGCCGACCGCCGCGCCCTGGCCGACGTGCGCGTGGGCGTCGATGTACGCGCCCTCGCCGATCACGGCGTCCTCGTCCACCCACGCACCGCGGGCGACGATGGCCCCCGCTCCGACGCGTGCTCCCGGTTCGATGTAGGCTCCCGCCTCGATGTGCGCCTTCGGATGCACCTTGGCGCCATGCGCGACGAGACCGCGACCGTTGGCGTGCTTGCGGTACCGCAGCGTCGCTCCGTGGTCGTTCTCGATGTCGACGTAGTTCTTGCCCACGATTCCTCCCGTGCTCCGGAGTTCTCCGGATATATCAACAACCACGGGAGGGGGAGATTCATTCCCGCGGATGGATACGGCTCAACGCTGACACCGAGGGCACCAGAACGTGATCCGCTCGCGGGTCGGATCGGCCCCCAGCTCCCCGCGGCGGATGAGGGTTCCGCAGCGTCGGCAGGGGCGTCCGGCGCGTCCGTAGACCCACGTCGCCTGCCCTGGGCGGTCGATGCCGGTGAAGGTGCGGTTGCGGCGGTCGCGGTTCGCGCGGATGGTCCGCACGCCCAGGTCGAGGAGGGCGGCGACGTCGACCTCCGGGGTCGGAGTGGTCGGCAGGATTCCGCGGAGGAACAGGAGTTCTGCCGCGTACTCGTTGCCGAAGCCCGCGACGTTGCGTTGATCGAGCAGGGCGACGTGGATGGCCCGGGTGTCGGCGCCGAGTCGGCGCGCGGCCTCGATCGGGTCCCAGTCGGCGGCGAGGGGGTCGGGGCCGAGGTAGCCGACGAGGTCGTCTTCATCGCGGGTGGGGACGACCTCGACGTCGGCGATGTCCACGCCGACCGCCTCGCGCTCCGCCGTGCCCACGATCGCCCGCACCTTGAACGCGGGATGCCGCCACTTCTCGCCGGGCCGGTACACGAACCAGGCGCCGTCCATGCGCAGATGCGAATGCAGCGTGCTCTCGCCGATCCGCAGCAGTAGGTGCTTCCCGCGAGGGACGGCGCCCTGCACGCGCTGTCCGGTCAGATCGAGGGTCGCGAAGCGCGGCACGCGGAGGTCGAAGCGCGTGACCTCGCCGCCCGCGAGGGCCTCGTCCAGGCGGCGGGCCGTGCGGAAGACGGTATCGCCCTCAGGCATCAGGCGATCCCGGTCGTGCGGTCGTGCCGTCCCGGCGCCGGTGCGGGGGTGGCGACCGCGAGCGGGGTGCGGGCCTGCATGTCGCGCGCCAGCATCGTGCTTCCCGCGACCGCGGCCGGCATCACGGCGACGGCGCCGCCCGGGATGAGGAAGCAGAGCTGGGTGGCGACGCCGAAGCCGAGCACGCGGGCGCGACTGCCGGAGAACAGCGCGGCGCGGGCGGCGGGGCTGAGATCGCGCGCATCGAAGGCTCGACCGGTCAGCTCCCGCGCGAGCAGGCGGCCCGTGAGGACCACGCCGGACACCGCGCCGAGGACGCCGCCGACACCGGGCACGAGGCCGACGAGGAGCACGAGGAGGGCGATGAGGATGCCGAGCACGACCAGTCGGAGACCTTCACCGACGGTGGTCCAGAAACTGCCGCCGTCGACGGGAGGCGGGTCGCCGAGGTCCTTCTCCACGGCGTGCCAGATCCGCTGGTAGAACGGGTCGCCGATCGTGAGGGTGAGGGCGCTGAACACCGAACTGGCCAGCGCGAGCGCCGCGGCGACCACCACGAGGCTGACCGCGGTCCGCAGGAACCCGCGCCAGGGCTCGACCCATCCGTCGGCGAAGGGGGTGAGCCAGGCCGACAGCGAGGGCATCGACAGGATCAGCGGCACGAGGACGGCGGCGAGGAGCACGAGCGCGATGATCGCGGGGACGAGCCCGAGCGCCATCAGGCCCGGACGAGTGCGCCACACGCCGAAGCCGCGGAACAGGGTGCGGACGCCGGCGGCGAACTCTCGGATCATGGCTCCAGGGTAGGGGTGGGTCGGTGGTGGTCGTGGTGAGGCCGGGTCAGACGGCCTTGCGGAGCGTGAAGCCGCGCGGCGTCTGCACGAAGCCCGCCTCCTGCAGGGCCCGCCCGAGGACGGTGCCGTAGACCCCCTCGCCGTTCACCTTCTCGACGGTGAGGGTGTCGAGGCGGCGGTCCCTGGCCGTCGTCGCGAGGTCGGCGGCGGCGGCCTGCAGTACCTCCTCGTCGTCCGTGAAGCACAGCACGGTCCGTCCGCCGCGCTCGAGCGACAGGACGAGGGCACCGTCGACGAGCACCACGAGGCCCCCGGCCTTGCGCCCCGGGCGATGCGAGACGCCCTCGAGCTTCGGCCACCCGAGCGCCGCGCCGTACGGGTTCGCCGGGTCGGTGGCCGCCAGAGTGACGGCCTTCCGCGGCGGCGGATCGGCAAGACCGGCGTACGTGCGGAGACGGTCGACCGTGGCGGAGGCGGCGAACTGCGCGGCGCCGAGCTTCTCGATCACGTAGCCGCGGCGGCAGTGCCCCGCCTCCTCGAACCCGGCCAGCACGCGGTACGCCTGGGCGAATCCGCCGGGGACGCCCTCCGACTGCACGGCTCCGCGGGTGACCACCCCGTAGCGGTCGAGGAACAGTCCGGCGGTGACGGTCGCGCGCCGCGCCGGATCGGTCTCGACCTCGGGGAGCAGCGACCAGCGACCGCCGATGGAGGTCGGGCGAGGAGCCGTGCGCGTGAGCGACATGCCGCGATAGGTGCGCGCACGCGGGGCGCGGCGCTTGACCTTGTGGGCCTGGGAGCCCCCGGTCAGCAGCGAGCGGATCGGCGCGAAGGTGTCGTTGGTGACGTGCCCGGACCACGTCAGCGACCACAGGGCCTCCAGCACCGACTGCTCGTTCTCGGCGCCGGTCATCTCCTTGAGCTGCGCGGCGAAGTAGGCGCCGCCCGCCGCGAGGGCCGCGAGGAGGCGCGCCTCCAGCGACTCCGCGGCGATCTCCGCGTCCGGATCGGGGAGGGTGAACGGGGCGAGATCGGCCGGGTGCAGCGAGACCCATCCGTCGCGCCCGGGGAGCGTGCCGTGTCCCGACCAGATCACCTCGCCTGCGGCCGTGAGCTCGTCGAGCATCGCCGGGGTGTAGTCACGCACCCGCGACGGCAGGACGAGCGACTCCCAGGCGCTGGCGGGGATCGGGACGCCGGCGAACTGCTCGATCACCGTGAGTACGCCGTCGATGCCCTCCAGGGGTCGACCGAGATGCTGCCAGTCCGGCAGGAACCGCGCATAGGCCTCCGGGGAGACCGGCTCGACGGACCCGCGGATGGCCGCGAGTGACCGCATGCGCAGCCGCCGCAGCACCTCGGTGTCGCACCACTCGATGTCGTCGCCGCTGCCGGCCGCGGTGGGGAGGAAGTACCCGCTCGTGAGGCGGCCGTTCGTCTCCAGGCGTTGCAGGGTGTGCCGGGCGACCGCGTTACCGAGACCGAAGCGCTCGGCGACGGACGCGGTGGTGAACGGGCCGTGGGTGCGGGCGTGACGGACCACGAGGTCGCCGAGGGGATCCGCCAGGGGCTCGAGGAAGGCCACGGGGATGCCGGTCGGCAGGGCCGCGCCGAGCGCGTCGCGCAGGCGCCCGGCGTCCTCGATCGCGGCGACCCTGACCACCCCGGCGATCGTGACGGGGATGGCCCGCCGCGCGGTCACGAGGTCGTCGAGCAGCGTCGCCGCGGTCGCTCCGCCGGTGGACTCCGGATCGAGGCGTGCCGCCACCTCGTCGGCGTCGAGCGGTCCGAGCAGCCGGAGCAGGTCGGCGACGCCCTCCAGGCCGCGCGCCCGACGCTCCGGGTCGAGGCGCTGGGCCTCGCGCTCGAACTGCGCGATGACGTCGGGGTCGAGGAGCTCGCGCAGCTCGACCGTGCCCAGCAGCTCGCCGAGCAGCGCGGGATCGACGGACAGGGCGGCCGCTCGGCGCTCGGCCAGCGGCGAGTCGCCCTCGTACATGAACGCGCCGACGTAGCCGAAGAGGAGGTCGCGCGCGAAGGGCGACGGCTGTCCCGGCTGGGTCTCGACGAGGCGGATGCGGCGGTCGGCGATGCTGGTCGCGAGCTTCCGGAGCGACGGCAGGTCGTAGACGTCCTGCAGCACCTCGCGCAGGGTCTCCAGGATCACGGGGAAGGTGGGATGCCGGCGGGCGACCTCGAGGAGCTGGGCCGAGCGCTGGCGCTGCTGCCAGAGCGGCGTGCGGCGATTGGGGTTCGTGCGGGGCATGAGCAGCGCCCGCGCGGCGCACTCGCGGAACCGCGAGGCGAACAGCGCCGAGCCTCCGACCTCCTGCGTGACGAGCTGCTCGAGCTCGTCCGGATCGAACACGAAGAGCTCCGCACCGGGCGGCTCGGACTCGGCGTCGGGGATGCGCACGATGATGCCGTCGTCGCTCGCCACCGCGGAGCCCTCGACGCCGAGACGCTCCCGCACGCGCGCATTGATGGCGAGCGCCCAGGGCGCATGCACCTTCATGCCGTACGGGGAATGCAGGATGACGCGCCAGTCGCCGACCTCGTCGTGTCCGCGCTCCACGGTGAGCGTACGGTCCGTCGGCAGGGTGCCCGTGGCCTCCCGCTGCTCGGAGAGATGCGCGAGGAGGTTGGCGCGCGCCTGCTCGTCGAGTCCGGCCGCGATGAGCCGCTGCTCCGCCTTCTCCGGCTTCGCGGCGGACACCTCGCGGGAGAACGCCCCGAGCGCCTCGCCCAGCTCGAACGGGCGGCCGATGCCGTCGCCGTGCCAGAACGGCACCTTGCCGGGCTGGCCGTAGGCGGGGATGACGTTGACCCGGTCGTGGGTGATCTCGGCGATGCGCCAGCTCGTGGTGCCCAGGGTGAAGACGTCGCCGACGCGGGACTCGTAGACCATCTCCTCGTCGAGCTCGCCCACTCGGGCGCCCGTGGACTCGCCGGCCACGAAGACGCCGAACAGCCCCCGGTCGGGAATGGTGCCGCCGCTGGTGACCGCGATCCGCTGTGCCCCCGGGCGGCCCGTGAGCGTGCCGGCGTCGCGATCCCAGACCAGGCGCGGGCGCAGCTCGGCGAACTCGTCGGAGGGGAAGCGGCCGGCCAGCAGGTCGAGCGTGGCCTCGTACGCGGAGCGGGGGAGCGACTGGAACGGGGCGGAACGGCGGACGGTCTCGAACCACTCCTCGACGCTGATCGCTCCGAGGGCGCTGGCCGCGACGGTCTGCTGGGCGAGGATGTCGAGCGGGTTCCGCGGCACCTGGATGGCCTCGATCTTCCCCGCGAGCATCCGCTCCGTCACGATCGCGGTGTGCAGCACGTCCCCGCGGTGCTTGGGGAACAGGGCCGCGCGGCTGATCTCGCCGACCTGGTGCCCGGCCCGTCCCACGCGCTGGAGCCCGGAGGCCGCGGACGGCGGCGCCTCGACCTGGATCACGAGGTCGACGGCGCCCATGTCGATGCCGAGCTCCAGGCTGCTCGTGGCGACCACGCAGCGGAGCACCCCCGACTTCAGCTCCTCCTCGACCTGTGCGCGCTGCTCTTTCGACACCGAGCCGTGGTGAGCCTTGGCGAGCACGGGATCGGCGCCGGCGGTGGACCCCGCCTGTGCCATCATCGCGGCGGGCACGGTCGGCTCCGGAAGAGCGACCCCGATCCGCTCCGCATAGATCTCGTTCAACCGTCCGGTCAGCCGTTCGGCGAGGCGGCGGGAGTTCGCGAAGACGATGGTCGAGTTGTTCTGGAGGATGCGGTCGACGATCGCCTCCTCGACGTGCGGCCACACCGAGCCGGTGACCTCGGTGTACTCCGCATCGATCCCCGGGGCCTCCGGCGGCGCCCCGGGCGGGGGTGGCGGGTTGGTCATGTCGTCCATCGGCACGACGACGCCGAGCTCGAAGGTCTTCGATGCCGGGGGAGCGACGATCTCGACCGGGTCGGCGCCGCCGAGGAACCGCGCCACCTCGTCGATCGGGCGGACGGTCGCCGAGAGGCCGATGCGCTGCGCCGCGGTCTCCGCGCCGTGGGATCGGCGGAGGGCATCGAGGCGCTCCAGGCTCACCGCGAGGTGCGCGCCGCGCTTGGTGGCGGCGACCGCGTGCACCTCGTCGATGATGACCGTGTGCACGTCGCGCAGGGTGTCGCCGGCCCGGCTCGTGAGCATGAGGTACAGCGACTCGGGCGTCGTGATGAGGATGTCGGGCGGATCGGACACGAGCTTGCGGCGATCGCTCGACGTGGTGTCACCGGAGCGGACGCCCACCGTGATGCCGGGGGCGGTGAGACCGAGTCGCCGCGCGGACTGCCCGATGCCGATGAGGGGCGAGCGCAGGTTGCGCTCCACGTCGACGCCGAGGGCCTTGAGCGGGGAGATGTACAGGATCCGCGTGCGGGACCCGTCCTTCTTCGGCTCCTCCGGGAGGTCGGCGCGCTCGCGGAACACGCTGTCGATCGCCCAGAGGAACGCCGACAGGGTCTTGCCGGAGCCCGTCGGAGCGACGACGAGGGCGTGCTTGCCGGCGGAGATCGCCTCCCACGCGCCCGCCTGCGCCGGCGTGGGTGCGGTGAAGGCACCCCGGAACCAGTCCTGTGTGGCCGGGGTGAAGCGGTCGAGCACGTCGCTCATGCCTCCATCATTCCCGACCCCACCGACATCCGGCCCGGACCTTGACACCCGGCTGCGCCACCCGCACGACCTCGTTCCGCCCGCACGACGGAACCACGGTTCCGGTCGTGCGGGCGGACCCGGGTCGTGCAGACGGAACGACGGATGACGTCACCCGACCTCCCGCAACCCGCCGTCGGCATCGATCTCCAGGGTGAGGTCGAGGTCGAGCCGGGCGAGGAAGGCGTCGTCGTGACTCACGACGAGCACCGCCCCGCGGTACGCCCGCAGCGCCTCGACGAGCTGGTCGACCGTGTCGAGGTCGAGGTTGTTCGTCGGCTCGTCGAGGACGACGAGGTGCGGAGCCGGATCCGTGAGGAGTAGCCGGGCCAAGGCGACCCGGAACCTCTCCCCGCCGGAGAGCGCCGACACCGGGCGGTCGGTCGTCCCGCCCCGGATGAGGAACCGGGCGAGCCGGTTGCGGAGCTCCTTCTCCGGGACCTGGGGTGCCGCGGCGGCCACGTTCGCGAACACGGACAGGCCCTCGTCGAGACCGTCCACCCGCTGCGGCAGGTAGCCGATCCGGTCGGTGAGCGCCTCCGCCCGGAGCTCCGGCCGCTCCCGCGCCTCGTCTCCGGAGTCGGGCGCGGCGCCGGAGACCAACCGCTCCAGCAGCGTCGTCTTGCCGGCGCCGTTGCGGCCGATGAGGGCCACGCGCTCCGGACCCTGGATCACCCACGACCGCTCCGGTCCGCCGAGCTCGGCGATCCGCCGGCTCCGCGACACGTCGGGGTCCGGCAGCTCGATCTTCATCGAGGCGTCGGAGCGGACCCGTCGCCCCGCGGCATCGTGTGCCGCGCGGGCCGCGTCCTCCTTCGCGCCGACCTCGGTGCGCAGCCTCCCCGCGGACACCTCGGCGGCCATCTTCCGACCGTGCGCGACGATCTTCGGGACGCGCTTCTCGACCTCGGCCTTCTTGGCGGTCCGGGCCCGATGGGCGAGCTTGACCTCGGCCTCGATCCGCTGCCGCTTCTCCTTGCGGAGCACCTGGGCGGCGGCGACCTCGGCCTGCTTCGCCGCGTCCTGCTCCGCGTCGAGCCACGCGCGCCACTCGGAGTAGGGGCCGCCGAACACGGAGAGGTTCCTTCCGTACAGCTCGGCGGTGTCGTCCATGAGCTCGAGCAGAGCGAGGTCGTGGCTCACGACGATGAGCGTGCCCTTCCAGGACTGCACCATCGCGGCGAGGGCCGCCCTGGCGTCGCGGTCGAGGTTGTTCGTCGGCTCGTCGAGGAGGGTGATGGGAGCCCGGCGCAGCCGGATGCCGGCGATCGCGACGAGCACGGCCTCCCCTCCGGACAGCTCACCGACCGTGCGGTCGAGGAAGGCGGGGGCGAGCCCGGCCTCCGCGAGGGAGGCCTCCGCCCGCGCCTCGATGTCCCAGTCGTCGCCGACCGCGTCGAAGTGCGCGGGGTCGACGTCACCGGCGGTGATGGCCCGCACGGCATCGAGGGCGGCCGTCACCCCGAGGAGGTCGGACACCCGACGGTCCACGTCGAGGGTGAGCTGCTGGGGGAGGAAGGCGACCTCGCCCGAGGTGGTGACGGTTCCGGAGGTGGGGGCGAGCTCCCCGGCGATCAGCCGGAGCAGCGTGGACTTGCCTGCGCCGTTGCGGCCGACCAGTCCTGTGCGCCCGGCGCCGAAGGCTCCGGACACGCCGTCGAGGGCGACCGTGCCGTCGGGCCAGGTGAGGGAGAGGCGGTCGAGGACGACGGCGGCGTGCGAGGAAGAGGGCTGTGACATGGGGTGTCTCCTGTCGAGTGCGAGGGTGCACTGACACCGAGCCCTTCGGACCGTGGAGTCACGGGAGCGGAGGAGGGCGTCTGCCGGGGAGTCGGCGATCGTCGGGTCAGCGCGCGAGAAGAGGGGCGCGGAGGCGACGATTCAGATCAAAGGACTTCCAGACACGGCGGACAGGACGCCACGACGATACCCGGGCGTGTCGCGCCGCGCAACTCCCGGGCGTGTCGCCGGTCCGTCGCGCGGGGATGCGGGGCCGCGCGACGGCTCGTACCGTGGAGGCATGGCAGATGATCGGAACCCCAGTCCCGACGAGATGCGCGCACGGACGGGCCTCGGCATCGGTCTCGCGGTGGGCATGGCCATCGGTGTCTCGATGGGGATGGCGCTGGGCAACTGGATCCTCGGCATCGGGATCGGTCTCGCGATCGGCGTCGCCCTGTCCGTGGCGTTCCGCGGTTCCGCGGGCGGCAGGGGAGACGCGGCGGAGGGCGATGTCGAAGACCCGGACTCCGCTGACGGCGCTCAGGACGGCCGGGACCCGTCCGCCTGATCCGCGCCGATCCCCTCGACCCAGGTCGTGAGGAACCGGTGCACGTCGCCGAGCTCCTCCTCGGAGATGCTGTGGGTCAGTCCGCTGTAGACGCGACCGGACAGGGACGTGTGCGTGGGGAGCCATTGCGCCGTGTGGGCGATCAGCGGCGCGGGGATGACGTCGTCGTGGGAACCGCGGCCCCAGAACACCGGGGGGCTGACCTCCGCGAGGCACGCATCGCCGGGGAGGGCGTCCGGGGCGGCGTAGCCGCTCAGCGCGACGACCGCGCCGAACCGTTCGGGGGCCAGCCGCAGGGCCTGGAGTGACACCGCGGCGCCCTGGGAGAACCCGAGCAGCGCCACCGACGGCGCGTCCGCCGCGGCGTCGTCGAGCCAGCGCAGGAACGCCTCCGCCGCGAGGGTGACGGCGGCGGAGCTGCGTCCGTCGAGCCCCTCGATCGGGTACCAGGAGCGACCGGGGGTCGGCCACGGCGGGGTCAGTGGTGCGGCGACCGAGGCCACGGCGACGCCGGCGGGGAGATACGGGACGATGCCGAAGAGGTCGTGCTCGTCGGCGCCGTACCCGTGCAGCAGCACGAGCAGCGGGAGCCCGGCGCGGTCGGTGTGCGACCAGCGCGTCGCCGCATCGTCGATCGTCAGGTTCTCGGTCACACCGTCATCCTGCCAGGGCTCGCGCCGGTGCTGCCATCGACGAGGACGGCTGGTAGAAAGGAGGCATGGCGGTGCGCACACCCGATCCGGAGCCGGAGCCCGAAGACGAGGGCCTCGGTTCGTTCCGCGATGCGAACCCGCCGGTGCCGGATGCGAACCCCGGCTGGCTGAGCGACGTCGAGCTGGAAGAGGCCCGGCGCCACCTTCCGATGCTCTACGTCGAGGCGATCCCCGTGCGCACGGACGGCTCCGGTCAGGTCACCGAGATCGGCGTGCTGCTGCGGTCCACCCCGCTCGGCGAGATCACACGCACGATCGTGTCGGGCCGGGTGCGCTTCGGCGAGACGATCCGCGACGCGTTGTTCCGCCACGTCGAGAACGACCTCGGTCCGATGGCCTTCCCGCTCCTGCCGCCGCAGCCGCTGCCGTTCACGGTGGCCGAGTACTTCCCGATCCCGGGGGTGAGCGCGTATCACGACGACCGCCAGCACGCCGTCTCCCTCGCCTTCGTGGTGCCCGTGACCGGGACGTGCGAGCCGCGCCAGGACGCCCTCGAGGTGACGTGGTTCTCCCCGGAGGCCGCCGCCTCCGACGCCGTCGCCGCCGAGATGGAGGGCGGCCGCGGCACCCTCATCCGCCACGCGCTCGCCAGCCTCGGCCTCCTCCGCTGACGCGCGTTCTTCTCCCCGAGGCCCCGGGTTCGCGTCGAGACCCCGGCTACGCCGCGCGCTGAAGGCGGGGTCTCGGCGAGAACCGGGGGCCTCGGCGGAAGATGAAAGCTTGTCTTCGGAGCGGGGGAACCGGTATTCATGACGGAGGTGATCTGCTCAGAACGCCCTGATCCGCGCGGTCGATGACCGCGTCCGTCCCGAAGGATGCCCATGGCGTTCGCCGCTCCGCTCCGCCGTCTCCGTGCGCTGGCCGTCACGGTCGCCGCCGCCCTCCTCGCCTCCGGTCTGGTCTTCGTCGCGACACCCGCGACCGCGGCCACGACCGCGCTCGACCCGGCCTTCCCCGGCGTCGCGGAAGCGCTCCCCACCGCGGTCGCCGCGGCTGCGGACGTCGCCGCGTCTCCCGGCCAGGCCGACCCCGAGAGCACCGCCACCGTCTCCGGTCGCGTCACGTTCCCGACCGGCGTCGACGTGTCCCGGGGCCGCACCTTCGTCGCCGCCTACGCTCCCGGCGCCGGAGTCCCCGTCGCGGCCGCTGCCGTCACCGACGGCTCGTACTCCCTGCGCGTGCCGCAGGGCGACGTCGTCCTCGGTGTGGTGTCCGAGGGGCGCGCCGTCTTCGACCAGGGCGGTCCGCAGAGCGGCGAGGTCCTGGCGGTCGGGGCCGAGGGCGTCGTCCGCGACGTGCAGCTCGAGCGCTCGGCCCTGATCTCCGGAAGCGTGACCGCGCCGAAGGGGACCGATATCACCGGGCAGCGCGTCGTCGTCGCCGTCTACCCGGTCTCGGGGGCGGGGACCGTGGTGGGTGCCGCCGCCCCCGTGACCGACGCCGGCACCTTCGCCGTCGGCGGACTGCCCGCGGGCGCGTATCGCGTGGCCTTCGTCTCGGGAGCTGCGGGAGCGGTCTCGGAGTGGTGGGACGATGCTCCTCGTTTCGAGAAGGCGCGGACCATCACGCTCGCCGCCGGGGCCACGCAGTCCGGAGTCGTCGCCGCGCTCGAGCCGCTGCACCGGATGGAGACCTCCGTTCCCACGATCAGCGGGACGGCGACGGTCGGGCAGACGCTCCGTGCGGCGCCGGGGGTGTGGACGTCGGGCGCCGCGCTCGGATACCAGTGGTACGCGAACGGCGTCGCGATCTCGAAGGCCACCGCGTCGTCGCTCACCCTCACCACCGCGCACGCGGGAGCCCGCATCACGGTGCGCGTGACCGGGAAGAAGGCGGCCTTCGCGTCGGCGACCGTCGCGTCCGCGGCGACGTCGGCCGTGCTGCGGGTGCTGACCGCGCCGACCCCCGCGATCACCGGCACCGCCACAGTCGGACAGACGCTCAAGGTCAAGACCGGGACATGGACGGCGGGGACGCGGTTGACCTACCAGTGGTACGTCGACGGCGTGGCCGTCGCCCGAGCGACCGGGACCTCCTTCAAGATCCCGTCCTCCGCGGCGCTGAAGCCGGTGACGGTCGTCGTCTCCGGGACCAAGTCGGGGTACGCCGCAGCATCGAAGCGCTCGAAGCCGACGGCCGCCGTCAAGGGGATCCTCTCCGCGCCGACGCCCCGGATCACCGGCTCCGCGATCGTGGGCTCCCGTCTCACGGCGGTCGCGTCGACGTGGACCGGCGGCACGCGGCTGAGCTACCAGTGGTACCTGAACGGTCGCGCGATCGCGCGGGCGACCGGCTCCACGCTGGTCGTCACCGCGGCCATGGTGAAGTCCAGGATCACGGTCAAGGTCACCGGGACGAAGAGCGGCTACGTCACGGCCGCGCGCACCTCCGCGCAGACCGCCGCCGTGACGTATCCCGCCCGCACCACGCCGGTCTCCACGTGGAACTGCCCCGCCTGGGCTCCCATCAAGGGCAACGCGCAGTCGATGATCTACCACGTGCGGAGCGGGGCGTACTACGCGAAGACCAAGCCCGAGGTGTGCTTCTCCACGGAGAGCGCCGCCGTCAAGGCCGGTTACCGCAAGTCGAAGCGGTAGCCGTCCCTCCGCCGAGACCCCGGCTTCCCGCCCACACCCCGGTATAGACCCGCGGATACCCCGGGGTCTCGACGCGAACCCGGGGTCTCGGCGCGTCAGGGTGCGGAGCGGGGTCAGGGGCTGGTGAGGCGGGCGAGGGCGTCGACGAAGGCGTCGACGTCGGACTCCTCGGTGTCGAAGCCGCACATCCAGCGCACCTCGCGGCGGGCGGCGTCCCAGTCGTAGAAGCGGAACACGTCGCGGAGCTGATCGGCGACGCCCTCGGGCAGGGTCGCGAACACGCCGTTCGCCTGCGTCGGCTGCGTGAACTCCACCCCGACGATCGATCCGTCGGCGAGGCCGTCCTCGATCCGCGCGCGGAGCCGGGCCGCCATGGCATTGGCGTGCCGGGCGTTCCGCAGCCACAGGTCGCCGTCGAGCAGGGCGATGAGCTGCGCCGAGACGAAGCGCATCTTCGACGAGAGCTGCATGTTGAACTTGCGCGCGTAGTTGAGGCCCACGGCGGCGTCCGGGTTCAGCACGACGATGGCCTCGCCGAGCATGGCGCCGTTCTTCGTGCCGCCGAAGGTCAGCACGTCCACCCCGGCGTCGGTCGTGAACGCCCGCAGCGGCAGATCGAGGGCGGCGGCCGCGTTCGACAGGCGCGCACCGTCGACGTGCAGCTTCATGCCGCGCGCGTGGACGTGATCCGCGATCGTGCGGATCTCCTCCGCGGTGTACAGAGTGCCGAGCTCGGTGGACTGCGTGATCGACACCACGAGCGGCTGCGCGCGGTGCTCGTCGCCCCAGCCCCACGCCTCGCGGTCGATGAGCTCGGGGGTGAGCTTGCCGTCGTCGGTGGGGACGGTGAGGAGCTTGAAGCCGCCGATCTTCTCCGGCGCTCCGCCCTCGTCGACGTTGATGTGCGCGGTCGAGGCCGCGATCACGGCACCCCAGCGCGGCAGCATCGACTGCAGACCGGTGACGTTCGCCCCGGTGCCGTTGAACACGGGGTACGCAGCGGCGGTGTCACCGAAGTGCGCCTGGAACACCTCCTGCAGGCGGGCGGTGTAGGCGTCCTCGCCGTAGGCCACCTGATGGCCCCCGTTCGCGGCCGCGAGGGCCGCCAGGACCTCGGGGTGGATGCCGGAGTAGTTGTCACTGGCGAAGCCCCGGATGGCGGGGTCGTGCGGGATGCTCACCGGACAAGCCTAATCGCCTTCCCCTACCGGATGTCCGAGGCCCGCTCTACCCTCGAACCCATGGAACGCAGCGCGGCGAAGACCGCTTTCGCGAACGTCCTCGTCAACACGTTGATCGCCAACGTCACGACGAGCTTCCTGTGGTTCGCCCTCACCTTCTGGGTCTACATCGAGACCCGGTCGGTGCTGGCCACGGGCATCATCGGCGGTGCCTACATGCTGTTCGTCGCGTTCTTCGCGATGGTGTTCGGCACCATCGTCGACCGTCATCGCAAGCACCGCGTCATGCTCCTGTCGAGCGTCATCTCGGCGGCGGCGTTCCTCGTCGCGGGCGTCCTCTACCTGTGGCAGCCCGAGGCGTCCCTGCTCGACCTCGGCGGGCCGTGGTTCTGGCTGTTCTCCGGCGTCATCCTGTTCGGCGGGGTGATCGAGCAGCTCCGCAACATCGCGCTGTCCACCACGGTGACGCTGCTGGTGCCGGAGGAGAAGCGCGCCAACGCCAACGGTCTCGTCGGCACGGTGCAGGGGCTCGCCTTCCTCGTCACGAGCGTCTTCTCCGGCCTCTCCATCGGCTTCCTCGGCATGGGGTGGACTCTGGGGATCGCGATCGTGGCGATGGCCCTCACCTTCGCGCACCTGCTGTTCATCCGGATCCCGGAGTCCGAGCCCGAGGTCGACCCGGAGGCGAAGAGCGCCGTCGACTTCCGCGGCAGCGTCCAGGCGATCCGCCAAGCTCCCGGACTGTTCGCGCTCATCGTCTTCTCGACCTTCAACAACCTCATCGGCGGCGTCTACATGGCGCTCATGGATCCGTACGGGCTCACGCTCTTCGACGCGCAGATGTGGGGGTTCGCCCTGGCCTTCGCGTCGACCGGCTTCCTGATCGGCGGGGGACTGGTGGCCAAGTTCGGCCTCGGCAGGAAGCCCGTGCGCACGATGCTGCTCATCGTGATCGCGATGGGACTCCTCGGGGCGATCTTCATGCTGCGCGAATGGTGGCCGCTGTACGTCCTCGGCATGTGGGTGTACATGGCGCTCGTGCCGCCCGTCGAGGCCGCGGAGCAGACCGTGATCCAGAAGGTCGTCCCGTTCGCGCGCCAGGGACGGGTGTTCGGCACCGCGGCCGCGATGGAGGCGGCGGCGGCCCCGATCACCGCGTTCCTCATCGCCCCGATCGCCGAGTTCCTCGTGATCCCGTACATGGACAGCGCGCAGGGGCAGCGGCAGTGGGGGTGGCTCCTCGGCGAAGGTGAGGCGCGCGGCATCGCGCTCATCTGCCTCTTCGCGGGTCTGATCATGGTGGTCGCCGCGACCCTGGCCTTCTTCACCCGGTCGTATCGCACGCTCACCGAGCTGTACGCGACCGCGCCCGATCCGGCTCCCGACGAGGCTCCCGAACAGGCTGCCGACGGTGCACACGAAGCGACCGGCGAACCGGACACGTTCCGCGACGCCCCGCCGATCGTCCCCGGCATACCGCCCGAGTCCCGGTGACGATCCGAGCCCTCGGTGGCGGTTCGAGGAGCGGGGCTCAGCCCAGGTCGAGCACCCGGTCGTTGAGGTCTGCGGCGTCGGTGTCCCAGAGCCCGACGAGACGCGCCGCGAGAGCCTCGGGATCGAGGGCCTTGGCGCGGAACACGACGGCAGCGGTCCGCAGCGGTTCGTCCCCCTCGCGTGCCGCCTTGGCGTACCCCTGAGCGACGGCGCGGGTCCACGCTTCGCTCGCCGCCTTGACCGCTGCATAGTTCGCTCCGCCGGCGAGGGGGCGTGCAACGGCGGTCGACGACACGATCGCGAATCGTCCGGCAGCGGAGGCGCGGAGGGATCCGTCGAAGGCGCGGCTCGTCGCCCGCACCGCCTCCAGCGCCGGCAGCAGCGCCGCGAAGTCGTCGTCGGTCTGTCCGGCGAGTCCGCCACCGCCCCGCCAGCCGCCCACGAGGGGCACGACCGCATCGACGGCGTCGAGCCGCGCGGCGAGCGCCGTCATCTCGGCGAGGGAGGTCGCATCGGCGAGCTCGGTCTCCGCCCCCGCCTCGGCCAGCGGACGCAGCCGCTCGTCCGTGCGGCCGGTGGCGAGCACCCGGGCCCCCGCGTCGCGCAGCGCCCTCGTCGCCGCGAGGCCCGCCGCGCTCGTCGCCCCCGCCAGCACGACCACCCGGTCCCGGGCTCCCTGGCTCTTCGGCGTCGTCATGCGGTGTCCTCTCGGTCGGAGATGCCTCTGCGGCCGGACCCGGGATCCGGGTCTCCGGCCGCAGAGGGGGTGCGCCCCAGCGTCACAACGGAGCGGTGCGGATCAGTCGTCCGTACCGCGGATGCCGACCGTCGACTCGATGACCGGCTTCATCTTCTTGTCGAGGGTCTCGAAGAACATCGACAGCGGGAACTCGTCGTCCAGGACCGCGTCGGTGTAGCCCTTCGGTGCTCCGGCGAGGATCTCGTCCGACAGACCGCGCGCCCACTGCGAGGCAGGGTGCGGGGTCAGCGTGCCGCGGACCAGCTCGTAGGCGGCGAGCCAGTGCGCGACCTTGGGGCGGTCGATCGAGTGCCAGTACAGGTCGTCGATCGCGTCACCCAGGGCCACGACGGCGTCCGGCACGTTCTCCCAGTCGAAGGCGAGCGCCGTGTCGGTCCAGTGCAGCACGCCGCGCTGGTGCAGCCAGGCGAACAGGAGCTGGCCGCCGACCGCGTCGTAGTTGCGCACGCGCGAACCGGTGATGGCGAAGCGGAAGATGCGGTCGAAGATCACGGCGTACTGCACGAGGTGCGCGTACTCGTGCATCTCCCGCTCGGTCTCCGTGAGCTCCTCGCCCGCGGCGACCCGGGCGTCCAGCGCCCGCTCGATCTTCACCGACTCGCGGAACGCCGTCATGTCGCAGCGCATCTCCTCCAGCGAGTAGAGGAAGAACGGCATCCGCTGCTTGATCATGAACGGGTCGAAGGGCAGGTCTCCGCGCATGTGGGTGCGGTCGTGGATGATGTCCCACATCACGAAGGTCTTCTCTGCGACCTCCTGATCGTCCAGCATCGCCGCCGCGCGCTCGGGGAGGTCGAGGTTGGTGATCTCCGAGGCCGCACGGACCACGCGGCGGTAACGGGCGGCCTCACGGTCCTGGAAGATCGCGCCCCAGGTGAAGGTCGGGATCTCGCGCATGGCGACGGTCTCCGGGAAGAGCACCGCGGAGTTCGTGTCGTAGCCGGGCGTGAAGTCCACGAGGCGCAGCGAGACGAAGAGCTTGTTGCCGTAGTCGCCGGCCTCGAGTGCGGCGATGAACTCCGGCCAGATGGTCTCGACGATGAGCGCCTCGACCAGGCGGTCGCTGGAGCCGTTCTGCGTGTACATCGGGAAGACCACGAGGTGGCGGATCCCGTCGATGCGGTGCTGCTGCGGCTGGAACGCCACGAGCGAGTCGAGGAAGTCGGGCACGCCGAAGCCCTCGGACGCCCAGCGCTCGAAGTCGGCGACGGAGGCGGCGAGGTAGTCCGCGTCGTGCGGGAAGGCGGGCGCGAGTGCCCGGATCGCGGCGGTGATCTGCCCGACGAGGGCGGTCGCCTGGTCCTGGGTCGCTGAGCTCGTCGAAGCGCCAGGGATCGAGCCGTCCTTGATCTGCAGCTCACGGATGGCGATCGCGGCCTGCTTGAGCTGTGCCCAGGCGGCGGAGTTCTCCGCGATCGACGCATCCTCGACGACCTCGGGTTCGCCGACGACGGCCTGAACAGCGGAACTGTTGGCGGAAACGAGGGACATCGGAACCTCCGATCGCAGTGAAAAACGGAAAGATTCCGGTGATAACGGAATCCTGACGATAATCTTACAGCCATGGATGATTCTGTCGACCGTGCGATCCTGGCGACCATCTCCCGCGACGGGCGGGCGACGCTGTCGCAGCTCTCCGACGCCGTCGGGCTGTCGGTGTCGGCGGTGCAGTCCCGGCTGCGGCGGCTCGAGACCCGCGGCGTCATCACCGGCTACCGCGCGATCCTCGATCCCGAGCAGGCGGGCACTCCGTTGTCCGCCTTCATCGAGATCACCCCGCTCGATCCGGCCCAGCCCGACAACGCCCCCGAGCTTTTGGAGCACCTCGACGCGATCGAGGCCTGCCACTCCATCGCCGGCGACGCGAGCTACATGCTCTTCGTCCGGGTGCCGACGCCGCGCGACCTGGAGCAGCTCGTCCGCGACGTCCGGCTCGCGGCGAACGTGAGCACCCGCACGACCGTGGTCCTGCAGACCTACTACGAGCACCGTCCCATCATCCCGGTCTCGACCACCGAGTAGGGCGGCGTCAGAGCAGCGCGCCGACGAGCGCCTCGCCCAAGGGGGTGCGCACGTGCTGCATGCGGGAGCCCTCCCGCTCGCTCACCACGAGTCCGGCGTCCCGCAGCACGGTGAGATGGTGTGACGCCGTCGACAGCGCGAGCCCCGCATCGGCGGCCACCTCCGAGGTCGTGCGGGGCGTCCCCGCGGTGAGGAGGATGCCGGCGCGCGCCGGGCCGAGCAGGGCGCCCAGGGCGGCCACGGTCTCGGTGGTGTCCCGTGCCCACCCCGCGGTCACGCCACGGGCGGGATAGAACAGCGTCGGCTGCGCCGGCGGCTCGGTGAGCACCAGGCAGCCCCAGGACGAGAGGACGGAGGGCACCAGCACCAGACCGCTGCCGCGGCAGTCCACGTCCTCGCTGTGGCGGCGGAGCGAGACCCGCACCGCGCCCGCGCCCCACGAGACCTGGGGATGGAGGGCTCCGGCCATCCCGGCGATGCCGGTCGTCGCGATCGCCCGGGCGCGAACGGCGATGTCGGCCCGGAGGAGGCGCTCCAGCTGAGGCCAGGCCGGTGCCAACGCGGCCTCCCAGACCTCCTCCCAGGCATCGGCGATCATCGCACGGGCGCGCGCCGGCCGGGCGGACAGGTCGCGCAGGGCCTGACGCTGTGCACCCGTCGAGCGCTGGATCCGCTTGCCGAGGTCGACCCGCAGCGGGTCGAGTGCCGCCTTCCGCAGTGCGGTGAGTTCCGCCTCGGGGGTCAGGTCGCCGCGCGGCGTGCTGGTGAGGAAGTCCGGGAGGTAGCCGTCGTCGCCGATCACCGTCGCCAGGAGCGCGAAGGCGTCGCGAGGCAGCCACTCCCGCGCGGTGCGGAGCCACCCCCACTGCAGGGGGTGCGCCGCCGGGCGGAGGAGCACGCGCACCGCATGCGCCAGTTCGTGCCCGGGGGAGATGCCGAACCGCACCGCCTGGATGTCGCCGGCACTCAGGTGGAACTCGACCCGGTGATCCGGGTGGTCGACGCCCTCGACCGGCGCGGAGTTTCGATCCACGTCGAAACTCTAGGAGGTGCGACGCCTGCTGTCGACACTGGGGTCATGACCGAGATCCACGTTCCTCCCCTCGTCCCGAGCGGTGCGATCCGCATCGGCACAGGGCGCAGCCGCCGATTCGTCGGCGCCGACCACGGAGCCGCCGTCTCCTACTTCTTCGTCGAGAACCAGCCCGGAGAAGGGCCGGGGCTGCACTGGCACCCCTACTCTGAGACCTGGATCGTGCTCGAGGGCACGGTGCGGATCCGGATCGGCGACGACGTCCTCGTCGCGCGAGCCGGAGACACCGCCACCGCGCCCGCCTTCACGCCGCACGGCTTCACCAACGCGGGGACCGGACTCCTCCGGATCCTGTGCATCCACGCGTCCGACACGATCATCCAGACGTTCCTCGACGAGGACTGAGAGCGGAGACCACCATGTCCTTCCAGGCGTACCTCGACAAGGTCGAGACCCAGACCGGCCTCACGCCGCGGCAGTTCATCGCCCTCGCGCAGGAGCAGGGGTTCGACGAGAGCACGAAGTCCACCGTCGTCCTGAACTGGCTCAAGCAGGAGTACGGCCTCGGCCACGGCCACGCGCAGGCGATGGTCCACGTCATCCTCAAGGGGCCGAAGATCAGCGACAAGCACGTCGGCACGACCGGGGCGCACGCCGACAAGACCGACGAGCTCTGGCTCGACGGCAAGGACAGCAACCCGCACCGCTGAGTTCGCCGCCTCGCCGCGACGACTAGGATTCCGTGGGTGGCAGCATCCTCCCAGCGCAAGAAGAAGTCCGGTCGGCGCACCCCGCCGCGCACCAGCGGCAACCCGGCCAAGCGGCCGGTCGTCGAGGCGGGTCCCGTGACGATCGGCGACTGGATCGGCGCGGCTCGTCTGCGCACGCTGCCCCTGGCGATCGCCCCCGTCGTCATCGGCACGGGAGCCGCGCGCAGCACCGGGCCGGAGTTCCACTGGGTGATCGCGCTCGCATGCCTCGCCGTCGCGGTCCTGCTGCAGATCGGCGTGAACTTCACCAACGACTACAGCGACGGGATCCGCGGCACCGACGCCCACCGGGTCGGCCCGGCGCGGCTCACGGCCTCCGGGCGGGTGAAGCCGCGCACGGTGCTCGTCATCGGACTCGTGTTCTTCGCGCTCGCCGCGGTGGTCGGTATCGCGATCGTCGTGCGGACCGGGCAGTGGTGGATGCTCGCCGTGGGTGCGGCCTGCATCGTCGCCGCCTGGTTCTACACCGGGGGCAAGAGGCCCTACGGGTACTACGGCCTCGGCGAGGTCTTCGTCTTCGTGTTCTTCGGGCTCGTCGCCACTCTCGGCACCACCTGGGTGCAGGTCTTCATGCTCCCGCAGCAGGCCTGGCTGGGAGCGATCGCCGCCGGACTGTTCGCCTGCGCCGTGCTGCTGGCCAACAACCTCCGCGACATCGATCAGGACCGAGAGGTCGGCAAGCGCACGTTGACGGTCCTCATCGGCCGCCGCGCCACACAGGTCCTCTTCACGCTCTTCGTGCTCGTGCCGTTCGGCATCGCCGTGTTCCTCGCGTTGCTGTTCCCGATCGCCTGGATCTCGCTGCTCGCCCTTCTCGCCGGCCTCCCCGCGATCGTGATCGTCTGGACCTACCGGCAGCCGCGGGAGCTGGTCATCGCCCTCGCCCTGACGTCGCTCACCTCGCTGCTCTACGCCGGCGCCCTGTTCTGGGCCTTCGTCGGCTGACCTGCTCGCCGTCTCCCGCGCCTCGCCGGGCACAGGGCCCGAGATGCCGGTCGAACCTATGGTTTAGCCGAGAGTTTTGAGACCCGGTCCAACAATCGGACCTGCCTCGGATCTCCGAAGCTGTGTACGGCGGGCCTGCGTCAGGGGCGGTCGTCGGAGGCGCCGTCGACGAGCTCGTCTTCGGCCGCGGCGTCGGCCTGTCGGCCGGAGACCTTGCCCTGCCGACGCTCATGCAGGCGGGCGGACGCGTCGGAGAGCGGGGTGCGGAGGAACAGCATCGAGATGCTCGCGCCGATGAGAGCCGCGAAGATCGCGGCCAGCCACCAGAACTCGCGGAAGATCGGGAAGAAGAACCACAGGATGGCCAGCGGGACGAGGAACGCCAGCAGGCGCAGCACGGTGTAGACGAGGAGGGGGGCGGGCTTCTTCACCCGTTCAGTCTACGTTCGCCGCTCCGTGCTCCCGCTGTGACGCCGGAGTCCGAGGCTCGCGAACGGGATGCCCCGCACCACGCGCCGCCACGGGTGTTCCCCCAGGGTCCACAGCAGCTCGTCATCCGGGTCGAGGGCCAGATCCTCGCAGCCGACCGGCAGGGCCACCGGGTGTCGGGTGAGGGCCTGGCGAGGTCCCGACCACAGCATCCCGGGGCGCAGGTGGTCGGACTGCGACACGAAGTAGCGGTCGCCCCACCGCACGGCCCCCTGCATGTGCCGGATGCCGGGAGTGAACCGCTCGTGTTCGACGAAGCCGTCGTCGGTGCCGTCGGGGATCGTGAACTCGCCGATAGCCCCGGTCTCCCGACCCCGGTACTCGCCGATGAGCACGCGGGGGAGCGGCGTCCCGTCCGCGTCGAACACGCGACCGAGGAAGGAGCACCGCAGCGCCACCGGGTGACGACGGGTCCGCACCGCGACGACCGTCGTCCGCCGGTCCCGGCGGCTCGTGCCTCCGCGGATCCGCTGCGCCTCCGTGCCGTGCACGCGCCGGAGCGCACCCAGGTCGAACTCCCAGATGCCCTGCCCTGTCGCCGCCGCGAACAGGCGGTCGCCGAACCAGGCGAGACCGCCCGCATGGATGGGCGCGGGCTGCAGGACGCCGTCGTCGTCGGCGACCGCCAGCACGATGTCGATGCGGCGGGCGCGCGCCCGATCCACGAGGACGACCCGCGAGGCGAGGTGGCGACCGGTGCGATCCTGGCGGAACCAGCTCACCGCGAGGGCGCGCCGTCCGCGGCGCTCGCCGACGTCGATGCCCTGGGGGTACCAGCGCTGCGTCCACGAGCGGGCGGTGAGCCAGCGCAGCTCGATGCCGCCCCGCCGGCGGCGCCGACGCATCGGGCGCCACATCGTGTTCCACGGCCAGCGCATCCGTCCATCGTCGCCGATCCGGAGACCGCATGCGAATTTTCACGGATTGACCTAGGTCGATTCGCACGATCGAACAGACAGTTGTATCGTGTTACGTGTTGAGTGCTGATCTTCATGGAGTCGCGCTCGACGACTCCTCGCGGTCCGCTGGTGGGGGCCAGTACCGCCGCGAGGTGGCCGTCGCCTCACGGTGGCGGTTCACCGGATGCTCGCATCCGGCAGTGCAACGCACTGGGGGTGTGGCTCGTTCGGGTGCGGGCCACACCTCAGCGTCCGCCCTCCTCGACGCCGCCTGTGTCGTGCTCAGACCGTGCGCCAGTCGTGGCTCTCGATCGCCGCACCCGCCTGGGGCCCCATCTGGAGCATGCCGCCGTCGATCACGACCGAGGCGCCGGAGATGTACGCGGCCTCGGGCGACGCGAGGAACGCGATCAGGGCGGCGACCTCGCGGGCATCGCCCGGGCGGCCGAGCGGAATGCCGGGACGGTCCTCGGCGTGCGGGTCGGTGTCGGTCTGCCCGGTCATCGGGGTCGCGATCTCACCGGGGGCCACGCTCACGGCGCTGATCCCGTACCGGCCGAGCTCGAGTGCGAGGTTCTTCATGAGTCCGCCGAGACCATGCTTGGCGGTGTCGTACGCGCTCGCCCCCACCATCGGCTGGTGCTCGTGCACGCTGGTGACGGCGATGAGACGTCCGCCGCGCCCCGCGGCGACCATCGACCGGGCCGCTCGCTGCAGGCAGACGAAGGCGCCGGTGAGGTCGGTGTCGAGCACACGGTTCCACTCGTCGAGCGTGACGTCGAGGAACGGGGTCTGGAGTCCGGCACCCGCGTTGTTGACGAACACGTCGACGCCGCCGAGCTCTGCGATCAGCCCGTCGATCACGTCGCCGCAGGCGGGGATGTCGGAGACGTCGAGCTGCGTCACCACCGCGCGGGCGCCGTGGCTGCGCACCTCGTCCGCGGTCTCCTGGGCGCCGGCCTCGTCGCTGTGCCAGGTGATGCCGACGTCGATACCCGCTGCGGCGAGGGCGACGGCGGTGGCACGACCGATCCCGGAGTCGGCACCGGTCACGATCGCGCGGCGGGCCTCGGCCTCCAGCCGCGCCTGCGGCTCTCCGGCCTCCGCCATCGGCGTCGGGGTCTTGTCGTTGTGCTGAGATTCGGACATGTCGGCCTCCTGCTCGGGCGTCATCGGTGCGAGCGACGGTACGGGGGCGGCGCGGCGCGGTCGAACCGGTTGACGACGCGCGGCAGCGACGCTAGCGGTTCTCGTCATCCGGCGACTCATGGTGTTATCCCAGGCAACGGTCCTGGCGGGGAGGATCACGGCCGGGTAACGTCATCCCCATCGCGGCGATCCGGGCGGTCCCGGGCCCCGGCTCATATCCGGAGGCGTTGCGGGTTCGACTCCCGCCGTCGCGTCCACTCGGTCCCATGCTCGGCCGCTCATCCCGGATGATGGAGGCATGCCTTCCGCCCCTCGCCCCGGACTCCGGGTCTCCGCGGGTCTGACGATCCCGGATGCCGAGCTGTCCTGGCGGTTCTCCCGATCGTCGGGGCCTGGCGGTCAGGGCGTGAACACCACGGACTCCCGGGTCGAGCTGGTGTGGGATGCGGCGCATTCGGGGGCCGTGTCGCCGACGCAGCGCGAGCGGATCCTGGAGCGGCTCCGCGGACGGCTGGTCGACGGCGTGCTGACGATCGCCGCGTCCGAGCACCGCGCACAGTTGCGCAATCGGGAAGCAGCCAGGGAACGGCTCGCCGCGCTCGTCGCGGAGGCGATACGTCCGCCGGCGCCGGCCCGACGGGCGACGAAGCCGAGTCGGGGATCGAAGGAGCGGCGGCTGACGGCGAAGCACCGCCGCACCGACGTCAAGAGCCTGCGGCGGCGCCCCCGCGAGGACTGACGTCCGGACCCGTCTGTGCGCTCCGCGAGCCGGTGAGCTGCTCCTCGATCGGGGCCCAGCCGTGTTCGAGGAGCGCGGAGCCGGCGTCGAGCACCGCCTGCTGGTCGTCGCTCTCGGTGACGAGGATCTGCATCTGCAGGACGAACCGCGCGTACACCCGGACCTCGGGAGTGGGGGTCGGGATGCCGAGCTCGTCGGCGATGGCCGCGGCGAGCGCATCCTCATGGCGCAGCCACATCTTCGACGCGTAGTCGCGGAGCGCCGGGGTCTCGTTGAGGAAGCGCAGGAAGACGCGGGCCACGTCGTCGCCGTGCTCGTCGAGGTTGGCGCCGACCTCGGCGGCGTAGAAGTCGTGGATGGCCCGGTTGATCGTCACGCCGGTCGGCCGGTCGCGCACCGCCGAGACGAGGCGATCGCGCTGCTCGTCGTCCTCGTCGAAGACGAGAGCCTCCTTCTGCGGGAAGTGGGCGAACACGGTGGTGGGGGAAACGTCGGCGGCGTCGGCGACCTCGCGGATGCTCACGTTGTCGAACCCGCGCTCCAGGAACATCCGGGTGGCCACGTCGGAGATGTTCTTGCGGGTCGCGGCCTTCTTGCGCTCGCGGCGGCCCGGGGGCGGGGGCGTCGTCATGCGGCCACCTTATCGCGCGTCCGAACCAAAACTGTATTGACACCAAAACTGGTATCGATACACTTTCGGTATGACTTCACCTCATCTCCCCGTTCGCGGCGCCGGCCGCGCCTGGGTCATGCTCGTCGTCCTGACGATGCTCACGGTCATCGGCATGACCGTCGTCCTTCCTGTCCTGCCGTTCGTCGTGCTGCAGTACGTCGCGCACGAACACGACCTCGCTCTCTGGGTCGGCGTGCTGGAAGCGGTCAACGGCCTGTGCGCCTTCCTCGCCGCACCGCTCCTGGGGCGGCTCTCCGACCGGTTCGGACGACGACCCGTCATCATCGTCGCGGCGTTCGGCGCGGCCTTCTCGATGGCGCTGTTCGGCGTGGGCGGGGCGATCTGGGTGCTCGTGCTCGCCCGTGTCATCCAGGGGCTGACGGCCGGAGACCTCCCCGCGCTGTTCGCCTACCTGGCCGACATCACGCCGCCCGAGAAGCGCGCGCAGCGCTTCGGCCTCCTCGGCGCGCTGACCGGCATCGGCACCATGATCGGCCCCGCCATCGGCGGTCTGCTCGCCGCGATCGACCTGCGCCTGCCCGTGTTCCTCACCGCGGCGGTCGGGCTCACGATCGCGGTCCTCAGCATCTTCCTGCTGCCCGAGAGCCTGCGGCCGGAGAACCGCATTGCCCGGATCGCTCTCCGCGACGTCCAGCCGTTCGGGGTGTTCCGTACCGCGTTCGGTCGGCCCGAGCTCCGCGGGCTGATGATCGCGTTCGCACTGCTCGCGCTGCCGTTCGGATTCTTCGTGAACAACTTCAGCGTGCTGGCCCTCGACGCCACCCAGTGGGGGCCGACGCAGATCGGCCTGCTCACGGCAGGCGTGGGCATCATCGACATCCTCATCCAGGGCGTGCTGCTCGGCATCCTGCTGCCGCGGATGGGGGAGCGCGGCGTGATCGTCAGCGCCATCACCGCGCAGGCGGTCGGTCTCGCCGGCCTCGCGATCGTGGCCTCGCTGCTCGCCCAGCCGTGGCTCTTCATCGTCGGGGCGCTCCTGCTCGCCGCCGGTCAGGGCGCGGCGCAGGCTGCGATGGACGGGGCGATGTCCAACGCCGTCGGCGACGACGAGCAGGGCTGGCTCGGAGGGGCCACGCAGTCCCTCAACGCCGCGATGGGCACGATCGCCCCGTTGATCGCGGCCGCCCTCTATACCGCGGTCAGCCATGCCGCGCCGTACTGGCTGGGCGTCGGGATCATGGTCGTCGCCGCACTGGTCGTCGCGCGGGCGCACATCGCGAACACGGCGAAGCGTGAGCCGCAGGCGCAGGAGGCCGTCGAGGTGGCCGAGGCGCGGCTCTGAGCAGAAGGACCCGGCGCAGCGTCGATGGTCCGCGGGGTCAGCGCTCCCCGCGGACGAGCTCCACCCCCGCCCCGGCGAACTGCCGCAGCGTGGCATCGGGGAGGAAGGCCCGGGTGAGGGCTCCGCCGATACGGGTGAGGTCGCTCTCGTCGCGGAAGAGGAGGTAGAGGGTCTCGTAGCGGGGGTGGAACTTCTCCTTGAAACGGTGCAGCGAACGGAAGCCGTAGACGGGCTCGAGCGCGTCGGCGAGACGCTCGCTCAACGCGGCGATCACGCCCGCGTCCGGCGGGTAGTCGTGCGCGAGCGGAGCGCCGGAGAGCGACATGATCTCGGCGCCCTCCTCCGAGAACTGCTGGGCGGAGGCGCCGATCAGGTACTCCATCACCGGTCCGAAACCGCCCTCGCGGCGTCGCATGAGGTCGAGGGTCCAGCCGCGCACCACCCCGCCCTCCCCGTACACGGGCAGCCAGGAGAGGAAGCCGTCGACGTCGCCGTTCGGAGCGATCGCGAGCGCGAGGCGGACCTCGGGGTCCTCCGCCTCCTCCAGGGTCCCGAGCGTGAACCGCATCTCCGGAAGGTCCTTGTCGCCGACCCACGCCTCCGAGATCGCGCGGAGCTGCTGCCGCAGGCCCCAGGTCTCCGCGGCGAGGTGGGTGAGCCGGAAGGTCATCTGCTCCCGCCCCGCCCGGTTGAGGGAGGTGCGCACCGGTTGCCAGCGCTTGCCGGTGAAGGTGAGACCCGGGAGGTCGACGATCGTGTCGTCCGCCACCACCAGGCTGCGCCAGGTCTCCGGGACCGCCTCTCTCGTCGCCTCGTCCGCACTGAAGAAGCACGGCACGAGTCCGGCGTCCTCGGCCGTGCGGATGAAGTCGCGCACCGCCGCCGCACGGGACTCCGCCGGCCCGATCGGGTCGGCGAGGGCCAGGGCGACGCCGTTGCGGCGCTGATAGGCCACGATCCCGCCGTCCACGCGGGCGTAGCCGTTGCCCTCCCAGGTCGTCATCCAGGACAGGGTGCCCCCGCCGTGCGCCCGCAGTTCGCGCCGGAGTTCGTCTGCGGTCGGGGCGGGCTGCCGGCCCAGAGCCGTCGTGCGCCGTGCGCGGAACGCCCGCCGCACCGCGACGAGATACACGAGCACGAGAGCCCAGAGCACGCCCGTGGCGAGCGTGAGCTCGGTCTCCGCGTCGATCACCATCTCGAGCTGTGCTTCGCTCGTGAGGATGATGAGGACCAGCACGAGGGTGGCGGCCAGCACGTTGAGAGGTCCGAGGATGACGGCGACGACCCACGCCCAGCGGCGACCGCGCCGCAGGCCGTTCGCGATGACCAGGATCACCGCGACGTCGATCGCCGTGTCGATGAATCCGCCCGATGCCGGGTCCGTGGGGCCGAACGGGCCATCGGTCGGCACGAGGACCGTGATGATCTCGATGGCCACGAGCGTGAGCACGGCCATCACGGCGATCAGCCGCTGCTCCCGGACCGTCGTGCGCCGCACGCGCAGGCTCCGGTCGACGAAGAGGACGAGCAGCACCGCGAACAGATGCTCCAGGTCGGCGAGCTTTCCCCAGAACATCATCGCGACGAACATGAATCCGAGGAGCACCAGCCACGCGCGCACCCGCCACGGCGGACGGAACAGCCCGAGGGCGGCGGCGATGCACGCCATGGTGCCGCCGGACGCGCCGACGTCGAGGGCCTGCGCCTGGGTCTGCGCCCACGCCCACGGCAGCTGCGACACCAGCAGCAGGAACAGAGCGGTCGCGAAGATCGCGAAGAGCTGTCCGACCGTGAAGTAGGCGAGGGCGACCCGGGTGCCGCGGCGGTGCTCCAGGTAGCCCATACCCCAGAACCCGGCGATGGTGAAGAGGTACACCCAGGGCTGGTTGACGAAGAACGTCCCCGTGACCGGCGTCCACCACTTGCCCTCAGCCAGGCTCGGCAGCCCATAGGCGACGGCGGGGAAGAGGGCCGAGTCCTCGAACGGCCGCCACAGCCCCTGCCAGACCACGCCCGTGAGCAGCACGAGACCGATCATCGTCAGCGTCGCCGGCGTGGTCCGCAGGGCCCCGAACAGGAGCCGGGCTGACGAGGGGCGCTCCGAGGTCATGCGCTCAGCGTAGAGGTGGGGCCGCCGCTGGGTGACCCCACCGACCGGATCACTCGGCGACGGCCGCGGCGATCGCCTCCTCCAGGTCGTTCCACTCGACGAGCTCGACCTTCTCGCCGTCGACGAAGAAGGTCGGGGTGCTGCTCACGCCCAGCCGCTCGCCGTCGCGCTTGTCCTGCTGCACACGGGCGAGGGTTGCCGGATCCGCGACCGCGGCGTCGTACGCGGCCAGGTCGAGCCCGAGCTCCTCGGCGAACGCACGGAACACCTCCGGCGTCTCCGTCGACTGCTCGCCCCACTGCGTCTGCGTCTCGAACAGGCGGTGGAACATGTCCTCGTAGCGGCCCTGCTGCGCGGCGGCCTCGGCGGCCAGCGCGGCCTGGGTCGAGTTCACGTGCCCGGGCAGGGGGAAGTACCGGGTGACGTACCGGATGTCGCCGTCGTAGGTGGCGCGCAACTCCTCCACGATCGGGTAGAACGCGCCGCAGGCCTCGCACTCGAAGTCGAGGAACTCGACGACCGTGACGGCGTCGGGGCCGCCCTCGTCGAGCACGTGGGAGTCGGTGCGGACGGTGGGCAGCTTCTCGCCGGCCTCGGGGTCGGGCTGCGCGGGCTGCTGGCTGAGGGCATAGACGATGCCGACGACGAGCAGCACGACGGCGACGGCGACGGCGATGAGGGTCGCCTTGACGGGGGTCTTCATGGGGTCTCCAAACACGGGTGATACGACGAGGGGTGCCGCGGAGGCGGCCGGAGCCGGCGTCGGATCAGGTGCGGGAGATGGAGAGCTGGATGAGCGAGACCGCGGACAGGAACGGGCGGGGGCCGGCGCGGAACCGTGTGGTCGCCCGGGGGAGGAGATCGCGGAACCGCAGGCCGCTTCTGGTGCGCAGGTGCCGGAAGAGAAGGACGAGGGCGACGCAGCAGATAGCTGCCGCCGCGCACGCCGCCGCGGCGGCCGGATCCGCCGGTGGGACCTCGGTGACCGGTCCCGCAGCCGGGGTGTCGATCGGCTGCGAGACGCCGGGGGCGAGGCACAGGGTCGCGTGCGCATCCGCCGTCCCGTGCGAGGCCGACCACGCGCCGACGACGAGCAGGAGCGCGAGGCCGACGGCGATGACGATCCGGCTCTGCAGGACCCGCTCGGCGCGCGCTCGCGGCGTCGGGACGGGGGCGAGGGGCGGCATGTCCCGCGCAGTCTAGCAACGGACGCTTTGCCCGCCCCGGGCCCGTCCGACCCCGACATGCCTACACTGGAGGGGTGGCGAGACTACTGATCGTCGGCGGCTTCCTCGCCGCCGTGTTCTGGGTGTACAGCATCGTCGACTGTGCCGTGCAGCCGGCGACGCGGCACCGGGGCGTGCCCAAGGCCGCCTGGGTCGCCATCGTCGTCCTCATCCCCGTCATCGGCGGGATCCTCTGGTTCGTCATCGGCCGTCGCCGGGCGAACGACCAGGGCGTGCCGCGCACCGTCGCTCCCGACGACGACCCCGCGTTCCTGCGCAGCATCAGCAAGGCGGAGCAGGACGCCCGCATCCGTCGTCTCGAGGAGGAGCTCGCGCGGCTCGACGAGGAGACCGACGAGCCGCCCGCCGCGGATCCGCGCCCGTGACGTCGTCGCCGGCGATGGAGGCCGCGGCCTCCCTGTTCGCCGACCTCGTGTCCCACGGCGTCCGTGATGTCGTGCTGTCTCCCGGCTCGCGGTCACAGGCTCTCGCGCTCGCCGCGGCGGCCTTCGCCGACGAGGGCACGCTGCGCGTGCACGTGCGGATCGACGAGCGGGTCGCCGGGTTCACCGCCCTGGGCATCGCACGGGAGACCCGGGTCCCCGTCGCGCTCGTGTGCACCAGCGGCACGGCTGTCGCGAACCTCCTCCCGGCCACGATGGAGGCCTTCCACTCCGGGGTGCCGCTGCTGCTGCTCACCGCGGACCGGCCTCCCGAGCTGCGGGGAGTCGGTGCGAATCAGGCGACCATCCAGGAGGGCCTCTTCCACCCCTGGGTCCGGGCGCAGATCGACGCGCCCGTTCCCGGAGACGGCGCGTGGGACGGCCTCGCCGCGCGCGTGGTCGCCCTCGCGCTCGGGGCGGCGGAACCCGAGTCCGGGCTTCCCGGCGTCGCCGGCCCCGTGCACCTGAACCTGCCGTCCCGGGAACCGCTGTCGGGCGCGATGCCGGCACGGACGCTGACGCTGGGGGAGGCGCCGCGCCTGCCGGAGCCGGAGGCGTTCGCGCTGGAGCGCGGGCCGCGCACAGTGGTCCTCGCGGGCGCCGATGCGGGTGCCGCGGCGGAGGAGATCGCCCATGCCGGCGGGTGGCCGCTCATCGCGGAGATCGTCAGCGGCGCACGCTTCGGACGCCAGGTGGTGCACGGGTATCGCCGACTGCTGTCCCGCGACGACCTCGGCGGACGCATCGAACGGGTGGTCGTGCTCGGACACCCGACGCTCAGCCGCGAGGCCGCACGGCTGCTGTCCCGCGCGGACGTGGAGGTGATCGCGGTCCGCAGGGGCGGCGAGGAGCTGAATCTGAATCACCGCACGCGCGCCGTCGCGGCCGTCACGGTCGCCCAGGGGGAGACCGACCGGGAGTGGCTCGGCGCGTGGATGCGGGCCGCCGCCGACGAGGCCGTTGATCTCAGCGAGAACGCCCCGGACACCGAAGGACTCTCCTCCACCGACTTCGCCGCCCGCCGCGACGCTGTGCGCGCGGAGCTCGACGCCGTGCGGCGCCCGCTCGATCGCGAGCGCCTCGTGGATGCGGTGTGGCGGGCCACCTGGCCGCATGACCGTCTGGTGTTCGGGTCGTCCCGCCTGGTCCGCGTCGCCGACGAGGTGCTCGGCGGCAAGAAGGTCCCCGTGCACGCCAACCGCGGTCTCGCCGGGATCGACGGCACGATCGCCACCGCCACGGGCATCGCCGTCGCCAGCCAGGCCGCCGGGGCTCCGGGCGTGACCCGGGTGCTGCTCGGCGACCTCGCGTTCCTCCACGACGTCGGTGCGCTGCTGTTCCCGAGCGACGAGACGGAGCCGCGACTCCAGATCATCGTCGGCAACGACGGCGGTGGCACGATCTTCGACGGCCTGGAGGTGGCGGGCACCGCGCCGGCCGCGCACCTCGATCGCGTGTTCTACACCCCGCACGGGGTGCGCCTGGAGCACCTCGCGCTCGCCTACGGCTGGGAGTATCAGCGGGTCACCACGCGGACCGCTCTCGACCAGGCGCTGACGACGCCGCGTGGCGGTCGCCAGATCATCGAGGTGCCGCTGCCGCGGTGACTGGCATCATGTGCGTATGAACGCGCACACCTGGACGCAGAACCTGCGGGTGCGGCCCGGCTTCCGCCTCGCCGACGTCGATCCCGACAGCAAGCCCGGCTACGACCACGGCAAGTCCCGCGGCACGGCCGACCTCGAAGCCGGTCTCGAACGCCTGAACGACCTGCAGGAGCGGCTGTTCGCCGAGAGTCGGGTGGGCACGGCGCAGGACGCGGTGCTGCTCGTCCTGCAGGCGATGGACTCCGCAGGCAAGGGCGGCATCGTCCGGCACGTGGTCGGGGGCGTCGATCCGCAGGGCGTCGCGCTCGCCGCGTTCAAGGCGCCGACGGCGGAGGAGCGGCAGCACGACTTCCTGTGGCGCGTCGAGAAGAGGCTGCCGGAGCCCGGGTTCATCGGGGTCTTCGACCGCTCGCACTATGAGGACGTGCTCATCGGACGGGTGCGGCAGCTCGCCGACGCCCCCGAGATCGAGCGGCGCTACGACGCGATCAACGCGTTCGAGGAGCGCGTCGCGGCGTCCGGCGTCCGCATCGTCAAGGTCATGCTGCACATCTCCCCGGAGGAGCAGAAGGCGCGGCTGATGGAGCGCCTGGAGCGCCCGGACAAGCACTGGAAGTACAACCCGGGCGACGTCGACGAGCGGATGCTGTGGCCGCAGTACATGGAGGCGTACCAGACCGTCTTCGATCGCACGTCGACCGAGGCTGCGCCCTGGTACGTCGTGCCGGCGAACGCGAAGTGGTACGCGCGGCTGGCCGTGCAGGAACTGCTGCTGGCCGCCCTTGAGGACATCGATCCGCAGTGGCCGGTCGCCGACTTCGACGTCGAGGCCGAGAAGAAGCGCCTCGCCGCGAGCTGACCGGGGGGGGCTCAGGCCAGCGCGTCGACGAGCGGGCGGAACTTCACCCGGGTCTCGAGGAGCTCGCTCTCGGGATCGGATCCGGCGACGATCCCGGCCCCGGCGTAGGCGGTGACCGCGATCGCGTCGTCCGTCGTCGTGAATTGCGCGCACCGCAGGGCGATGGCCCACTCGCCGTTGCCGTCCGCGTCGACCCAGCCGACCGGTCCGGCGTAGCGCTCGCGGTCGAACGGTTCGAGCTCCCGGATGGCGGCGATGGCCGTCGGTGTCGGGGTGCCGGCGACGGCCGCGGTCGGGTGGAGTGCGCGCACGAGGTCGAGGGCCGAGCGGCCGTTCTCCAGCTCGCCTTCCACATCGGTCGCGAGGTGGAAGAGGTTGGGCAGCTTGAGCAGGAAGGGCTGCTCGCTCGCCGCCAGGGCCCTGGTGTACGGGCGGAGGGACGCGAGCACGCTCTGCACGGCGTACTGGTGCTCGTCGAGGTCCTTGGTGCTGGAGGCGAGGTGCGCGGAGGCGGCGGTGTCCGCGTCGGCGTCGGCCCCGCGCCCGATCGTTCCGGCCAGCACACGAGCGGTCACCGTCCGGTCCTGCACCGTGACGAGGGTCTCCGGGCTCGCGCCGATCAGTCCGTCGACCGCGAAGACCCAGGTGTCCGGGTATCCGGTGGCCAGCGCGCGGACGAGTCGCCGCAGGTCGGAGCCCGCGGGGATGGTGCCCTGGAGGTCGCGGGCGAGGACCACCTTGCTGAGCTCGCCGTCCGCGATGCGGGCCAGCGCGCCCCGCACGGCGTCCTGGTAGCCCTGGGGGCTCTGCGCTCCGGGGCCCACGGTGCCCGCCCAGTGCGGTCCGTACTCCGCGGCCTCGACGGCACCCGGCGCACGCTCGTCGTCGGAGCGGTGGATGCGGGTCTCCCAGAAGCGGTCGCCGTGGCGGCCGAGGATCCGCGACGGGATGACGAGCACGCTGTCGGCGCGCGAGTCCTCGTCGAAGGTGAAGGCCCCGAACGCGACGAGTCCGGTTCCGGGGAGACGCAGCGGATCGGAGAACTCGGCCGCCGCCGCGAGCCCCTGCCAGAGCGCCGCGAGGGTCTCGGCGCGGGTGCGCCCCTCCTCGGCCGACGGGCGGAGCTCGGCGACCGGATCACCCACCGCCACGATCCCGTCGCCGCGGCGGAACCAGGCGAGCGGGCGGGCGGGGTCCGCGAAGGAGAGGAGGTCTTCGACCGGATCGATCTCTCGGGTCTCCACGACCAGGGGGGTGTGCTGCACGACTCCAGCCTATTCCGCGGACGTAGGGTGGGCGGATGAGCGATGCGCGTCCCGCAGCCGGTGCCGAGATGATCTTCCAGTGGCGCAAGTGGGACGGGTCGCCGCACTGGCGCCACGAGTGCGTGTACCTCGGTGCCGACCGGTGGGGCGACTGGATGGGGCAGCCCACCGGCTGGCACAGCGCCCGCCCGGGGGCGGAGTTCCACGCGGCCACGCCGAACGTCACCCTTGTCCCGCCGAGCGCCGACTTCGCGCTCACCGTCAATCGCCGGCACCCCCGGGGGATGCGTGTCTACATCGATCTCGGGTGGGACGTGCGGTGGTCGGACGACCCGCTGCTCGCGACGGGCATCGACATGGACCTCGACGTCGTCCGTGTGGAGGGCGAGCGCGGCACCTGGGTCGACGACCGCGACGAGTGGGCGGAGCACAGCGCCCGCTACGGCTACCCGGCCCCCGTCATGCGGCATCTGGAGGAGCTGGCGCTCGACCTCGAGACGAGGGTCAGGGAACGCACGGCGCCGTTCGACGACGCCACGGCCGATCCCTGGCTGGACCGACTCGAAGCGCTGGACCTCGCGCCTAGACTGGACGCGTGACCGCGAACGACAAGAACCGCGCCGATCTCGGCAAGGACCCCGCCCGCGTCAGCGGCATGTTCGACCAGGTCGCCGCCGGGTATGACCGCACGAACACCGCGATGACGTTCGGCAACGACGCGCTGTGGCGGGCCGCGACCACCCGCGCCGTCGCCCCGAAGCCGGGGGAGCGCATCCTCGATCTCGGAGCGGGCACGGCATCCTCCTCCGCCTCCCTCGCCCGCAGCGGCGCGCAGGTCGTCGCGGCGGACTTCTCGCCCGGCATGCTCGCCGAGGGGCAGCGTCGCCATGGAGCGATGCGCAACCTCTCCTTCGTGCAGGCGGATGCCACCGCCCTGCCGTTCGCGGACGAGGAGTTCGACGCGGTGACGATGTCGTACGCGCTGCGCAACGTGAACGACCCGAAGAAGGCGCTGCGCGAGCTCTACCGGGTGACCAAGCCGGGCGGCCGCCTCGTCATCAACGAGTTCTCCACGCCTCCGGGGAAGCTGTTCCGCGGGGCCTACCGGTTCTACAACGCGCAGGTGCTCCCGCGCGTGGCCCGGGTCGCCGGAACGAACGGCGACGCCTACGACTATCTGAACGAGTCGATCCGCGACTGGCCCGACCAGAAGCGGCTGTCCGAATGGATCAGGGAGGCCGGCTGGCAGGATGTCGCCTACCGCAACCTCACCTTCGGCATCGTGGCCCTGCACCGGGCGCGCAAGCCCGCGTGAGCACGGCGCGAACGGCGGCACCCGACGCAGGTAGGCTGGGAGCGTGACTTCGAGCCCCAGCGCCCCGGGTTCGCGACTCGCGAGCCGTCTCGGCTTCAGCGATCGCGTCTTCGTCGGTCCCGCCGCGCGTCGCATCGCCCGCACCATCGAAGACGGACTGGAGCTGGTCGAGACCGGGCTCGCGGACGACGTGCGTGTCGCCGACCCCCTCGCCGACGCCGCCAGCCGCTATCTGTACGAGGCCGGCGGCAAGCGCATCCGCCCCGTCCTCACGCTGCTCGCGGCCCAGCTCGGCGACGGCAACACCCGAGAGGTGATCGACGTCGCGAAGGCGCTGGAGATCACGCACCTCGGCTCGCTGTATCACGACGACGTCATGGACGGCGCGGACCGCCGCCGCGGTGTCCCCGCCGCGCAGACGGTGTGGGGCAACAACATCGCCATCCTCACCGGCGACATCCTCTTCTCGCGCGCCAGCCAGCTCATGTCGCGGCTCGGCGAGCGCGCCATCCGGCTCCAGGCCGACACGTTCGAGCGCCTCGTCCTCGGGCAGATGCACGAGACCCTCGGTCCGCAGCCGGACGACGACCCGATCGCGTTCTACATCCAGGTGCTCGCGGACAAGACCGGTTCGCTGATCGCGGCGGCCACCCAGGGCGGCGTGATCTTCTCGAACGCCCCGGCGGAGTACGAGGAGCCGCTGCGCGTCTACGGCGAGAAGATCGGCGTCGCCTTCCAGCTCCTCGACGACGTGATCGACCTGTCGGCCAAGCCCGAGGAGACGGGCAAGGTCCCGGGCACCGACCTGCGCGCGGGCGTCCCGACCATGCCATACCTCCTGCTCAAGGCGGAGGACGACGACGCCGCAGCCGACCTCGCCGCCCGCATCGACGACGGTGTGGCCCTCATCGCCGACGGCGCCGACCCGGCGATCCTCGACGGACCGCTGGACGAGCTCCGCGACCACGCCGTCACCCAGAAGACCCTCGAGCTCGCCCACGCGTGGACGCAGGAGGCGATCGACGCCCTCACCGCCCTTCCGCGCGGCACCGTGCGCGAAGCGCTCACCCGATTCGCCGAGACTCTCGCCGAGCGCTCCAGCTGACACCGTACGGGCCCCGGGCCCGGGTGTCCGCCGCGACGGCACACGAAAGGACCTCCATGACCAAGCTGAGACTGGCCATCGTCGGCGCCGGCCCTGCAGGCATCTACGCCGCGGACATCCTGTTGAAGGCCGAGCGCAAGTTCGACGTGTCCATCGACCTGTTCGAGCAGCTCCCCGCCCCCTACGGGCTCGTCCGGTACGGCGTCGCCCCCGACCACCCCCGCATCAAGGGCATCATCACCGCCCTGCGCGACGTGCTCGACCGTGGCGACATCCGCCTCTTCGGCAACGTTCGGTTCGGCGAGGACATCACGCTCGACGACCTCAAGAAGCACTACAACGCGGTCATCTTCGCCACCGGGGCGATCCGTGACACGTCGCTGGACATCCCCGGCATCGACGCGGTGGGCTCCTACGGCGCCGCCGACTACGTGAGCTGGTTCGACGGACACCCCGACGTGCCGCGCGAGTGGCCGCTGGACGCCGCGTCGGTGGCGGTCCTCGGCAACGGCAACGTCGCCCTCGACGTCTCCCGCATGCTCGCGAAGCACGCGGAGGACCTCCTCGTCACCGAGGTCCCCGAGAACGTGTACGAGGGACTCAAGGCGAGCGCCGTCACGGATGTGCACGTGTTCGGCCGCCGGGGCCCGGCCCAGGTGAAGTTCACGCCGCTGGAGCTCCGCGAGCTGGGGGAGCTCCGCGACGTCGACATGGTCGTCTACGACGAGGACTTCGACTACGACGAGGCCTCGAAGGACGCGGTCGCGAGCAACAAGCAGGTCATGGTCATCGACCGCATCCTGCAGTCGTGGCGCAAGCGCGACTCCGTCAACAACGCCGGCGGCACCGCCTCGCGCCGTCTGCACCTGCACTTCTGGGCGCGCCCGGTCGAGGTGCGCACCGACGAGAACGGCCGTGTCGCGGCTCTCGTGTACGAGCGCACCCAGCCGGACGGCCAGGGCGGTGCGGTCGGCACCGGTGAGCTGCGCGAGGTACCCGTGCAGGCGCTGTATCGCGCGATCGGATACTTCGGCTCGCCGCTGCCGGGCGTCCCCTTCGACAAGAAGCACGGCGTCATCCCGAACCACGAGGGCCAGGTGCTCGCGAAGGACTCCAACGACCGCGTCCCCGGCGTGTACGCGACCGGCTGGATCAAGCGCGGCCCGGTCGGCCTCATCGGCCACACGAAGTCCGACGCCATGGAGACCGTCCGTCACCTGATCAACGACCAGGGCTCGTGGTGGCACCCGGAAGACCCGTCCGAGGAGGCCATCCCGGCACTGCTCGCCGAGCGCGGCGTCGCCTGGACCGACCTGGACGGCTGGCACCGCCTCGACGAGCACGAGATCAGCCTCGGCGCGCCCCAGGAGCGGGCGCGCGTGAAGGTCGTCCCGCGTGAGGAGATGGTGCGCGTCTCCCGCGGCGAGTGAGTCGTCTCGGCGCCGGGGCGTGCTCCCGGCGCCGGGCCCCCGCGCCCCTAGGCTGAGGCCATGCGACCTCGTGCACTCCTGGCCCTCGGCGCCGTGGCCGTGCTCCTGCTGTCCGGTTGTGCGCCCGAACCCGAGGTGAAGCCGACCAGGACGCCGTCGGCCGCGGTCACGACCGCGCCGACACCGGGGGCCGAGGCGCCGACGCCCGCCTTCGACGTGGACTGCGCCGATGTCGACGCGGCCATGTCGAGTGCGCTCGGCGAGGCCGGCGGCGACGTCGCCGAGGTCCTCGGGGTCTGGTCCTCCCCGAGCTGGTACCCCGGACCGGCGCAGCACATGTTCCAGCGGGCCGGCGGGATCGCCTGTTCGGCGGGGACGGCGGAGCGCAACTGGGAGGTCACGATCCTCCCGGACGCGGACGAGGTCACGACGGGGGCGGAGTCCCGCGGCGGATACTTCGGTGAGGAGGCGCGCTGCGAAGGCGGCGGGTACTGCTTCTTCCAGATCGTCGACGGCGACGTGCTCGTCTCGGCCACGATCGTCGACCCGGAGCGCGGACCGGACGACACCGCGTCGCTCGAGGAGGTGCTGCGCGGGCTCGCCGCGACCGCCGTCGCCTCGCTGCAGCCCGTGGAGGTCCCGGAGAGCCCGGTCGCCGGGGTCGACTGCACGCGCTTCCTCACCGCCACCGAGCTCGCGGAGCGGGTCGGCGCCGAGGTGCACGTCGTCGACGCCTTCGGCGGCTGGTCCATCCCGGCCGAGGTGTACCAGGAGCGCAACGGCTCGCGGATCTGCTACTACGCCTCGGCCGAGGACGAGTATGCGGCACAGGGCTACCTCACCCTCACCACGCTTCCCGGCGGCGCCTGGGCCTTCGACCGGCTGGACGGCGAGGACACCGTCGACGTCGAGGGGGCGGACGCCGCCGTGACCGGCGTCGACGAGCTCGGCCGGTCGGTGCTCGACCTCCGGGTGGGGCAGGACTGGCTGCGTCTGACCACGTTCGAAGGGTCAGGGATCGACGACCTCGCCCCGATCGGCGCCGCCATCGCGGACGATTTCTCCGTGGCCCGCCCCGGCGGCGAATGACGGCCGTGGGCTAGCCTGGGCACGAGGGGGAGAACGCATGGCCGAGTGGATCCCGGATGTGCTCGGAGACGAGTTCGCCCAGCTCACCCTCGACCTCGGCAGTGACGAGCAGGGCCCGGTGGTGGCCACCCTCGTGCGCGCGCTGCCGGCTCCGGTCCCGTGGTGGGAGCGCGCTCGGCGCCGTCGCCCGCTGCTCGAGGGCGTGGACGTGCTCTACATCCACGGGTGGTCGGACTACTTCTTCCAGAAGCGGTTGGCCCGATTCTGGACCGCTCGTGGTGCCCGCTTCTTCGCCCTCGACCTCCGCAAGTACGGGCGCAGTCTGCGCGAGGGCCAGACCCCCGGCTACATCACCGACCTGTCCACCTACGACGAGGACATCGCCGCGGCCCTGGACGCGATGGGGCGCGGCGAGGGCGGCGAGGAGAGCGGGCGACGCCTGATCCTGCTCGGACACTCGACCGGAGGGCTGACGCTGAGCCTGTGGGCGGCCCGGCATCCCGGCGCGGCCGATGCTCTCATCCTGAACAGTCCCTGGCTCGAATTCCAGTTCGCCCCCGTGCGCGCCGCGATCGCCCCGATGGTCGAGTTCCAAGCGCGGATCCGACCGCTCGACGTCGCGCCGCAGGTCGACCTCGGCTACTACACCCGGGCGCAGCAGGAGGTGGCCGACCCGGACGACCCAATGGAGGTCAACACCGCGTGGCGTCCCGTGCAGACGATGGCCGTGTACGCCGGGTGGCTCAACGCGATCCTCACCGGGCACAAGGCCGTCGCCGCGGGTCTGGACATCGCGGCGCCGGTCTGCGTCCTCCTGTCGAAGCGGTTCGTGCCGCCGACCCGGTGGTCGGAGGAGCTGACCGCCGCCGACTCCGTCCTCGTCGTCGACGACATCGCCCGCGCGGCCCTGCGGCTCGGCTCCTCCGTGACCGTCGAACGGATCGACGGCGCCCTGCACGACGTCTTCCTGTCCCGGCATGAAGCCCGCGAGGACGCGTATCGTCGCCTGCACCGCTGGGTCGTCGGCTGGCGCGCCGCTCAGACGTAGTACATCGCGCGTGCGAGGCGCTCCGCCTCGTCGCCGTCGCCGGCGCGCACCGCTTCGGCGAAGTCGGCGTACACCTGCCGCATCCGCTCGCGATCGCCGGGGCGCACCACCCAGGCGCGCAGGTTCCGGGTCACCGCGACGGCGACATCGTCGATGAGCATCCGGTGCTGACGGTTCCCGCTGTGGTCGGCGAGGTAGGCGAAGACCGCCCATCGCGCCCGTGCCGTGGACGCACCGTCGGTGAGCGAGTCCTGCATCCGAGCGATGAGCTCCTGCACCCGCTCGCGCTGGACCGCGCTGAGTCGTGGCACCGCCATCCGGGCCGTGATGCCTCCCTGGTAGCCGGCGAACTCCAGCGACTCGGCCACCACCTGCGGCGTGACCATCGTCACCTCCGTGTACCGGCTCGGGTACATCGTCACCAGTCCCAGTCGCTCCAAGCGCTGCAGTGCTTCGCGCACCGGCGTCCGCGAGACGTGGAGCTCGTCCGCCACGTCGACGTCCCGGATCCGGTCGCCCTCGGCGAACTCTCCCTCCGTGATCAGCCGCCCGATGTGGTGGAACACCTCATCCGCCAGCAGCTGCTTGTTCTCTCCGATGCTCTTCGACTCGATCTGCGCCATGGCCCAGCCCCCGGTGGTTCTCGGTCTGCGACCGACGTCCGCTCCCGGGCGATGAGGGGAGCGACGGCCGCAGGATTGCCGTCATGCCTCCTCGGGGGCCGATCCGCGTGGGGGGCGCGCAGCGGGCGGGGAGGCCTGTCATGAACCCGGGACCGGTCGGCGTGCGACGTCGGCAGACCCCAGGCCGACGCGAGCTCCGGGGGCCTGCGCCGCTCCCTCCCCTGAGCCGGCGTGGCATCCTCGAAGCGCATCCACCGCGGCGATCGGGTGTCGGGCGGGGATGGCGTCGGAGTCGTGACGAGTCACGACCGCTTCCAGTCTCGACGAAGAACACCGATATCTCGGTATGCGTTGACCGGGGAAAAGAAAGGGCCCGGGATGACTCCCGAGCCCTGGCCTCCGACCCGAGTGGCGTCAGCGGTAGTTGATGAATTGCAGATCGATGTCGAGGTCGCTGCCCTTGAGGAGCGCGATCACAGCCTGGAGGTCGTCGCGGCTCTTCGACTGCACGCGTAGCTCGTCGCCCTGGATCTGGCTTTTCACACCCTTGGGGCCCTCGTCGCGGATGATCTTGCCGATCTTCTTCGCGTTCTCGGAGGAGATGCCGTCCTTCAGGCTCGACATGATGCGGAACTCCTTGCCGCTGGCGAAGGGCTCGCCCGAGTCGAGGCTCTTCAGGGAGATGCCGCGCTTGATGAGCTTGGACTGGAACACGTCGAGGACGGCGTTCGCACGCTCCTCGGTGTTCGCGGTGATGAGGATCTGCTCGCCGCTCCAGGCGATCGAAGCGCCGGTCCCCTTGAAGTCGTAGCGCTGCTCCACCTCTTTGCGCGCCTGGTTCAGGGCGTTCTCAGCCTCCTGGCGATCCACTTTCGAGACGATGTCAAAGGAACTGTCAGCCATGCCTCAACTGTATCCGCGGCTGTGCGGAAAGTCCCGTGGGCGCGGCACCCCGGGAGCGCGTCTCCGGATCACAGGACTGATCGGCGCGTACGGTGGCGACCCGATGGCGGTGACCTCTCCGAACGGCGACCAGGTCGGCTACGTCACAGTCGCCTACGAGTGCGAACTGCTCAGCGACCCGGCACCGGACAGGGGCGAGATCGTCGAACTGGGCTGGTTCCCCCGAGGGGCCATCGCCGCCTTGCCGCGTCGTGACTGGATCGACCGCGTCATCCGCGATGCGCCGCATCGTGCGGGCGGTGACGTCGCACGCTGACGCTTCCGCCTCCGGCCGATATGGAAGCGTTTTCATGCCTCGCGCCGGGCGCCGGGCCGATCACGGGTTGATATCGACGCGGTTGCGGATTGTGATCGCCTTTCGAAACGATGCATACTGTAAGCGCTTGCAGTCTTGCAGGCGCTCAGCACTGAGAGAGGCACACACCAATGAAGGTGAACAAGAGGGGCATGGTCGCCGCGGGCGCCATCGCCATCGTTTCGGCTCTGACGCTCGCCGGCTGCTCGACCGGATCCGGCGGCGACGACTCTTCCTCCGGTGGGGACAGCGGCGGCACGCTGACCGTCTGGGTCGACGCCGAGCGGGTCGACGCGCTGCAGGGCGCGGCGGACGCGTACCAGGAGAAGACCGGTGTCACGGTCAAGCTGGTGGGGAAGTCCGTCGACGACATGAAGGACGACTTCATCCAGCAGGTCCCGACCGGCAAGGGCCCCGACGTGGTCATGGGCGCTCACGACTGGCTCGGCGAGCTCTCGACCAACGGTGTCGTCGCGCCGATCGAGCTCGGCGACAGCTCCGAGGACTACCTCCCCGTCGCGCTCCAGGCGGCGACCTATGAGGGCACCGTCTACATGCTCCCGTACGCGGTCGAGAACATCGCGGTCCTGCGCAACGCCGACCTCGTCCCCGAGCCCGCGACGAGCTTCGACGACATGGTCTCGAAGGGCACCTTCGTCGTGGAGCAGGGCGCCGAGGGCAACCCGTACCACCTGTACCCGTTCCAGACCGCGTTCGGCGCTCCGGTCTTCGGCACCGACGACAGCGGCAGCTACGACCCGACCGACCTGCAGCTCGGCAGCGAGGGCGGCTTCGCCTTCGCCGACTGGCTGGGCGCGCAGGGCGCGGCCGGCACGCTGAACACCGACATCGACGGTGAGATCGCCAAGCAGCAGTTCCTCGACGGCACCGCCGCCTTCTGGCTGACCGGCCCGTGGAACGTGGGCGCGGCCACCGAGGCGGGCATCAACGTCGAGATCGACCCGATCCCGAGCCCGACGGGGGAGACAGCCTCGCCGTTCGCCGGCGTCAAGGGCTTCTTCGTGAGCGCCGAGTCGAAGAACAAGGTCGCGGCCAACGACTTCCTCGTCAACTACCTCGGCACGGAGGACGTGCAGCTGGAGCTGTTCAAGGCCGGCAACGTCCTCCCGGCCCTCACCGCTGCCGCCGACACCGCGGCGTCCGACCCGATCATCGCCGGCTTCCAGTCCGTCGGCGCCGACGCGGTCCCCATGCCGGCGATCCCCGCCATGGGCGCTGTCTGGCAGTTCTGGGGCGTGGCCGAGGCCGCCATCATCAACGGCGAGGACCCGCAGGCGACGTGGCAGAAGCTCGTCGACGACGTGACCGCCGCGATCGAGTAACGGCCGACAAGATGACGACCCTGCCGGGGCGGGCCACCCAGCCCGCCCCGGCAGGACCATGACGAGGACGACATGACAGACACCGAAGAGCGCACCGCGCCCCCCACGCCTCGGCAGCGCCAGGCGGCGAAGATCGCCGAGGCGGCCTCCCGACCGATCGGGTGGATGCTGCTCAAGATCCTGTTGCTGGCGATCGTGGACGCGATCGCCGTCTACGCCGTGTTCGTGCTGCTCGTGCAGCGCGAGTGGCTGGTGCTCGGCCTCGTCGTCGCGGTGACGGTCGTCGTCAACTACATCTACTTCTCCCGCAAGCGCATCGCGGCGAAGTACCTCACCCCCGGCATCATCTTCCTGGTCCTGTTCCAGGTCTTCACGCTCCTCTACACCGGCTACATCGGCTTCACGAACTACGGCACCGGTCACAACGGGAGCAAGGAGCAGGCGATCTCGTCGCTGCTCGCCTCCGCGCAGGAGCGCGTCGAGGACTCCCCGACGTATCCCGTCACGGTGGTCGAGCAGTTCGGCACCTACGGCCTCCTCGTCACGGATCCCGACGACGGGGATGCGCTCCTCGGCACGGCGGAGCAGCCTCTCGCCGAGGTCGACGCGGAGTTCGAGGGTGGCAAGGCCGTCGCCGTCGACGGGTGGACCACGCTTCCGCTGGCCACCGTCTTCACCCTGTCGGAGGAGCTGGAGCAGCTCTCCGTCCCGTTCAGCGACGACCCCAACGACGGCAGCCTCCGTGCACCCGACGGGCAGAACGGCTACCTGTACGTCTCGACGCTGACCTACGACGCCGCTGCCGACACGATCACGGACACCGCGACCGGCACGGTCTACAGCGATACCGGCGACGGTGCGTTCACCGCGGAGGACGGCGGGCAGCTGCTGCCCGGCTGGCAGACCACGGTCGGCTTCGACAACTTCGTCCGCGCGGTGACCGACGAGTCCATCCGCGGTCCGCTCATCTCCGTCACCGTCTGGACCTTCGTCTTCGCGCTGGTTTCCGTCGCGACGACGTTCTTCCTCGGCCTGCTGCTCGCGCTCGTCTTCAACAACACGCGCATGCGCTTCCGCAACGGCTACCGGATCATCCTTATCCTCCCGTACGCCTTCCCCGCGTTCCTCTCCGCGCTCGTCTGGGCCGGGATGATGAACGAGAGCTTCGGGTTCATCAACCAGGTGCTGTTCGGTGGCGCGGCCATCCCGTGGCTCACCGATCCGGTGCTGGCGAAGGTGTCCGTGCTGCTGGTGAACCTCTGGCTCGGCTTCCCGTACATGTTCCTCGTCTGCATGGGCGCGCTGCAGGGCATCCCGGACGACGTGAACGAGGCCGCCGTCATGGACGGCGCGAACGCGTGGCAGATCTTCCGCCGCATCAAGCTGCCGCTGCTGCTGGTGACCGTGGCGCCGCTGCTGATCTCGTCGTTCGCGTTCAACTTCAACAACTTCAACCTGATCTACATGCTGACCAAGGGCGGCCCGCGCTTCAGCGACGTGTCGATCCCCGTCGGCCACACGGACATCCTCATCTCGATGGTCTACAAGGTGGCCTTCACCGGTCAGACCCGCGACTACGGTCTCGCCTCCGCCTTCACGATCCTGATCTTCGTCGTGGTCGCGACGATCTCGATCATCAGCTTCCGCAAGACCAAGGCCCTCGAGGAGCTGAACTGACATGAGCACCGTCCCCAGCACCGCCACCGCCCCGCGCACCGCTCCGCCGCGTCGTTCGTTCGGCGCCTGGTTCGCCGACACCGGATGGCGTCACCTCGTCGCCATCGTGGTGAGCGCCTTCGCCCTCTTCCCGCTCCTGTACGTCGTGTCGGCCTCGCTCAACCCGAAGGGCACGCTCACCGGGTCGAACCAGCTCTTCTCGGCCATCGGGATCGACAGTTACGTGCGCATCCTCAGCGACCCGCAGAACCCGTACGGAACGTGGTTCCTGAACACGCTGCTCATCGCGGTCGTGACGGGCGCGGTCACCGTGTTCATCGGAGCGTGTGCGGCATATGCCTTCTCCCGCATGCGCTTCGCGGGCCGTCGCGTGGGGCTCGTCACCATCGTCGTGGTGCAGATGTTCCCGCAGCTCCTCGCTGTGGTCGCGATCTTCCTGCTGATGTCGACGCTGGGGGACTGGTTCCCGGCGATCGGCCTCAACACGCACACCGGCCTGATCCTCGTCTATCTCGGCGGCGCGCTCGGTGTGAACACCTACCTGATGTACGGCTTCTTCAACACGATCCCGAAGGAGATCGACGAGGCCGCCCGCATCGACGGCGCCGGGCACGCGCGGATCTTCTTCACGATCATCCTCCGCCTGGTCGCCCCGATCCTCGCGGTCGTCGGTCTGCTCTCCTTCATCGGCACGGTGAACGAGTACGTGATCGCCAGCGTCATGCTCGTCGATGTGGATCAGCAGACCCTCGTCGTCGGTCTGACCAAGCTCGTGGCGAACCCTCGCTACGCCGACTGGTCGGCCTTCTCCGCCGGCGCGGTCATGGCGGCGATCCCGGTGATGGTCCTCTTCCTGTTCCTGCAGAAGTACATCGTCGGCGGTCTCACCGCGGGGGCGACCAAGGGCTGATCGACGCACCGGCAGGCGCTAGCGTGCGTCACATGCTACCTTGTGAGGCATGACAGCGGACGCCGGGGCGCAGATGCGCAAAGGAGTGGTCGAGTACTGCGTACTCGGCCTGCTCTCGCGCGAGCCCATGTACGGCTGGCAGCTGTCGGAGGAACTCACCGGCGCCGGGCTGATCGCCAGCATCGGCACGCTCTACCCGCTGCTCGGGCGGTTGCGGGACAACGGCTGGGTGACGACGTTCGACCGGCCGTCCGAGAGCGGTCCGGCGCGCAAGTACTACCGGCTCACGGATGCCGGTATCGATCAGCTCGCGCGCTTCCGGGCGCAGTGGGCGCCGTTCGCCCGTGCCGTCACGGGCATGGTGGGGGAAGGATGACCATGACCGAGAAGACCGCAGCCGAGCTGCGTGACGACTACCTGGCCCGGCTGGACGAGGCGATGCGCGGCCTCCCGCACGGTGTCGCGTCGGACATCCGCGGCGGGATCGCGGAGGAGCTCGACGGGCTCGACGCGGAGGCGACCGCGGAACGGATCGACAGGCTGGGGGATCCCCGAGGGATCGCCCGTGAAGCGGGGGACGAGGTGCCGACGGTGCCGCCCGTCGTGTTCCCTGCGCCCGCGCCCGCTCCGTCGGCACCTCGCACGCCGACGACGGCGACGCGGGGCTTCGCGATCGCGGCCGCGCTCACCCTGAGCTTCGGCGGGATCGTGGTGCCGGTCGTCGGCTGGTTCGTGGGCGCGGTGCTCGTGAGCCTCAGTGCGATGTGGCGGACCTGGGAGAAGGCGCTCGCGATCCTCGTGCCCTTCGCGGCCGCGGGGCTGTCCTTCCTGATCACCTCGACCATGACGGGGTTCTCGACGGGGTCGGCCTCCGGCAGCTCGACCGGCGGCGACGCGGTGTCGGACGTGGTGAACCCGCTCGTCCCGTCCTTCGGGGAGTGGCACCTGCTCCTACTGCTGGGGTTCCTGCTGGTCCCGGCGTCCGGGCTCTGGCTGCTGTGGCGGATGCGCGGCCGCGGCGTCCGCTGACCGAGGCCGCCGCGTCGCGGCGTTGCTCACGGCCTGCGCGGGGGCGCGGGCCTACGGTGGGACCATGGCACGGGTGGGTGGTCGGAACCTCGGGATGAGCTGGTTCGCCGGCATCGTGTGCGCCGGGATCGTCGGCGCCCTGGTCTGGCTCTCACTGCCGATGCTCCCGATCCTCGCGCAGTTCGCCGGCGACGCGCTCCGCAGCACTTTCCCCTGAGCCGCGGAACCCGCGCGGCGACGCGTATGGCGACACGACGGCACGCCTCCGGAAGCGCCGGGACGCGCGGCGGTAATCTCGCACTGCACATCCCCGATGAGAGGCGCATCCCATGAGTGATCCCGAGGCTCGTCAGCCCGAGAAGTCGAACGACGTCGACGACGTCGACGACGTCGTCGGCAGCGCGAACGCCGGTCTCGACGCCGCAGCGGCAGCCCGCGGAGATGTTCCCGGCGGCGCGGACGACGTCGACCGCTCGCGTGCCGAAGACGCGACGCCGGCGTCTGCGGAGACGCCGGCCGACCACGCCGCCGCGCGGCAGGAGCCCGCGGTCGACCCCGATCTCGCCGCGTTCGAGGCCGCCGAGCGGGAGCACCCCGGCACCTTCGCCTCCTCCGCACCGGCTCCAAGCCGTACAGAGGGCGACCGTCCCGTCGCCGACAGCTTCGGTGACGAGCGACGCGACGCGACCCCCGAGACCTCGCTGTACGCGACGTCGGAGACCTCGCTGTACGACACCTCGGCCCCCCGCGCGCACGAGGAGTCGGCCATGGCAGGCGCCGCCTACGCCTCCCACGCCGACGACACCGACACCCGGATCGTGCCCTCCGAGCCGCTCACGAACGGTGCCGCTGCCGCCGCGCCGCAGCCCCAGCAGCCGCAGCCGATCTTCGTGCAGGCGCCGGAGCCGCCGCGCGAGCGCGGCAACCGCGGCACCGCCGGGGCCATCGGCCTGCTCGCCACCGTCGCCTTCGCGCTGCTCTACCTCGCGACCGTCCTCGGCCTCGGCGCTCTCGCCGGCGACGTGAACGGGGAGAACATCGGCGAGGCGCTCGTGGCCCCGCTGCTCACCTGGGGCTTCTGGACGCCGGTGGTCGTGTTCTTCCTCGGCTTCTGGCTCCTCGGAGCGATCATCAACCGTGGCCGCTGGGGCCTGTGGGTGGTGTTCGGCATCGTGGTCGGACTCATCGCCTACGCCGGACACATCCTGGGGCAGCTCTTCGAGGCGCCGTTCTGGAAGCTCACGGCGTCGCAGGGCCTCGAACTCGCGGGGGAGCAGCTGCTGGCACCGCTGGCGATCGCGGCCTTCGTGTTCGCCCGCGAGCTCACGATCTGGTTCGGCGCCTGGGTGGCCCGCAGCGGCGCCCGCAAGACCGAGCTGAACGAGGAGGCGCAGCGCGAGTACGAGCGCACCCTCGAGGCCGGTCCCACCCTGTCGAGGTAATCACGAACACCACCACGCCGAACCCCCGCGGGCCCGAGTCCGCGGGGGTTTCGGCTGTCCTCGCGGCAGTGATGGCCACCATCGCCTTCTTCGCCCTCGCCGTCTTCGGCCTGGGTGCGCTCAGCGTCGCCACCGACCGGGACATCATCGATGCACCGGGCCTCGGGCAGATCCCCGGGGTGTCCGGCATGGTCGCGGCGGTCGTGGTGTTCGCACTGGTCCTGTGGGCGACGGTGCGGCGGGGACACGCCTCCTTCGGCTCCGCTCCCGTGATCGCGCTGCTCACGGCCCTCGTGCACCTGGCCACCGTCTGGTTCGCCGTGCTCGTCGCGACGAGCGACGTGGTCGTGGCCACGGCCGTCGCCGGAGATCTCGTCCGCGGCGGCGCGAGTCTCGTGCTCCTCGCCGCGGCGGCGGTGGCCGCCTGGGGCGGGATCGCCCTGCGCCGCACGAAGTCGGCGCAGCCGCGATGGCCGTGGGAGCGCGACGAGGGGGAATGACACCCCGGAAATCCGCGCCGTGAGCGGCGACGCGCCGTACGCTGGTGGGGTGGAGCGCTCATTGGAGACGCAGGTCGACCAGGCCGTCGAGGCCTGGTTGCGCTGGGTGCCGCGCTGGGAGCCGGCGACGCACCGCGGCCGGACCGCGCCCTGCCGACGCTGTCTCGGCTCGCCCATCCTCGCCGCCGCGGGAATCGCCGGCACCACCCCGCACGGCGTCCAGCACGGCCTGTCGACGCGCATCAAGACGATCGTCGACCACGCGGTCGCCGAGTACACCGCGCGGAACCTCCCCACGCTGCAGCGGGAACTCGACCAGCAGGCCGCGCGCAACAGGGCACGCAGCTATCGACCGACGGAAGACCTCGACCCCGAGTTCGAGGGCATGCCGCTGGACCCGGAGCCGGTGCCCGGTGCCCCCTTCCTCTTCACGATCGCCGGCCTCGCCGACGACTCCGCGGCCGAGCTGCCACCGCTGCCTCCGCTCTCCGACGAGGCCAAGACGGCACTGCGACAGGAGGTCGCCCTCGCGGACGAGTACGCGAACCTCGTCGGCCGGGAGATCTGCGGGATCCTGCTCCGGCACCGCATCACGATCCAGGCGGCGGTGTCCCGGCACGTCGAGCCGCAGATCGAGGCGCTCCTCGCCGAGCTGACGGAGTCGCTGGACTCCCCGTTCGACCCCGACATCCCCTGACTCCGCGCGGGCCGGGCGAGGGCGGCCGTCATTTGACCGTCAGGTTACGCGGCATTACACTTGATCAGGTGTGTGCACGTCCTGACGTGCGCGCTGGGCGTCGGCACCTCGCCGGTCCGCCCCCACGGCATACCCACCACACCAAAAGCTCGCCGGTTCCGGCGTGCCGGTGGGTCATGATGTGAAACCCATCACGCTGTCACCGTGCAGCACTATGAGGAGAGAACGTGCCAACCATTCAGCAGTTGGTTCGCAAGGGTCGCTCGCCCAAGGTCTCGAAGACCAAGGCGCCCGCGCTCAAGTCGAACCCGCAGCAGGCCGGGGTCTGCACCCGCGTCTACACCACCACCCCGAAGAAGCCGAACTCGGCGATGCGCAAGGTCGCTCGTGTGAAGCTCCGCAACGGGACCGAGGTCACCGCGTACATCCCCGGTGAGGGCCACAACCTGCAGGAGCACTCCCTGGTGCTCGTCCGCGGCGGTCGTGTGAAGGACCTCCCCGGTGTGCGTTACAAGATCGTCCGTGGCGCTCTGGACACCCAGGCCGTCAAGAACCGTAAGCAGGCTCGTTCCCGCTACGGCGCGAAGAAGGGTTGAGTTAGATGCCTCGTAAGGGTCCCGCCCCCAAGCGCCCCGTCGTCAACGACCCGGTCTACGGCGCTCCGATCGTCACCTCGCTGGTGAACAAGATCCTCGTCGACGGCAAGAAGTCGCTGGCCGAGTCGATCGTCTACGGCGCCCTCCGCGGCGTCGAGGCGAAGAACGGCCAGGACGCCGTCGCCACCCTGAAGAAAGCGCTCGACAACGTGCGCCCCACGCTCGAGGTCCGCAGCCGCCGCGTCGGTGGCTCGACCTACCAGGTTCCGGTCGAGGTCAAGCCGCACCGCGCGAACACCCTCGCGCTGCGCTGGCTCGTGAGCTACGCCAAGGGTCGTCGTGAGAAGACGATGACCGAGCGTCTCCAGAACGAGATCCTGGACGCGTCGAACGGCCTCGGTGCCGCGGTCAAGCGCCGCGAGGACACCCACAAGATGGCCGAGTCAAACCGCGCGTTCGCTCACTACCGCTGGTAACCCCTTCGACGGGCTCAGGGACCCTTCCGCGTTCCTGGGCCCGTCGCACCCCCTCTTCGCAGTACACCTGCTGCTCCAATAGATAAGGACACTCCTGTGGCACAAGACGTGCTCACGGACCTGAGCAAGGTCCGCAACATCGGCATCATGGCGCACATCGATGCCGGCAAGACCACGACGACCGAGCGCATCCTGTTCTACACGGGCGTCAACCACAAGCTCGGCGAAACGCACGACGGTGCCTCGACCACCGACTGGATGGAGCAGGAGAAGGAGCGCGGCATCACGATCACGTCTGCCGCCGTGACCTGCTTCTGGAACAAGAACCAGATCAACATCATCGACACCCCCGGTCACGTGGACTTCACGGTCGAGGTGGAGCGCTCGCTCCGCGTCCTCGACGGCGCGGTCGCCGTGTTCGACGGCAAGGAGGGCGTCGAGCCCCAGTCCGAGACCGTGTGGCGTCAGGCCGACAAGTACAACGTCCCCCGCATCTGCTTCGTCAACAAGATGGACAAGCTCGGCGCGGACTTCTACTTCACGGTCGACACGATCATCAACCGCCTCGGCGCCAAGCCGCTGGTGCTGCAGCTCCCGATCGGTGCCGAGAACGACTTCGTCGGCGTCATCGACCTCATCGAGATGCGCGCCCTGGTGTGGCCCGGCGACGCCAAGGGTGACGTGACCATGGGCGCCTCCTACGAGGTGCAGGAGATCCCGGCCGACCTCAAGGACAAGGCCGAGGACTACCGCCAGCAGCTGCTGGAGACGGTCGCCGAGACCGACGAGGAGCTTCTCGAGAAGTTCTTCGGCGGCGAGGAGCTCACCGTCGCGGAGATCAAGGGCGCCATCCGCAAGATGGTCATCGCCAGCGAGATCTACCCGGTCCTCTGCGGCTCCGCCTTCAAGAACCGGGGTGTGCAGCCGATGCTGGACGCCGTCGTCGACTACCTCCCGTCCCCGCTGGACGTGCCCGCCATCGAGGCGCACGACCCGAAGGACGAGGAGAAGATCATCGAGCGGCACCCCGACGCGAAGGACCCGTTCGCGGCCCTGGCCTTCAAGGTCGCCGTGCACCCGTTCTTCGGTCGTCTGACGTACGTGCGCGTCTACTCGGGCGAGCTCGAGTCGGGCGCTCAGGTCATCAACTCGACAAAGGGCAAGAAGGAGCGCATCGGGAAGATCTTCCAGATGCACGCCAACAAGGAGAACCCGGTCGACAAGCTGACCGCCGGCAACATCTACGCCGTCATCGGCCTGAAGGACACCACCACCGGTGACACCCTCGCCGACATCGCGCAGCCGGTCGTCCTCGAGTCGATGACGTTCCCGGAGCCGGTGATCGAGGTCGCCATCGAGCCGAAGACCAAGGCCGACCAGGAGAAGCTGGGTCTCGCGATCCAGAAGCTCGCTGAGGAGGACCCGACCTTCCGCACGGAGCTCAACCCCGAGACCGGTCAGACGACCATCAAGGGCATGGGCGAGCTGCACCTCGACATCCTCGTGGACCGCATGAAGCGCGAGTTCCGCGTCGAGGCGAACGTCGGCAAGCCGCAGGTCGCGTACCGCGAGACGATCCGCAAGGCCGTCGAGAAGCACGACTACACGCACAAGAAGCAGACCGGTGGATCGGGTCAGTTCGCCAAGATCCAGTTCAACATCGAGCCGCTCGAGCTCGACGGCGAGAAGACGTACGAGTTCGTGAACGCGGTCACCGGTGGCCGCATCCCGCGCGAGTACATCGGCTCGATCGACGCCGGTTTCCAGGACGCCATGAACGTCGGTGTCCTCGCGGGCTACCCGATGGTGGGCGTCAAGGCGACCATCGTCGACGGTGCGGCGCACGACGTCGACTCCTCGGAGATGGCGTTCAAGATCGCGGGCTCCATGGGCTTCAAGGAGGCCGCTCGCCGTGCCAACCCCGTGCTGCTCGAGCCGCTGATGGCCGTCGAGGTCCGTACTCCGGAGGAGTACATGGGCGACGTCATCGGCGACCTGAACTCGCGTCGTGGCCAGATCCAGTCGATGGAGGACGCCGCCGGCGTCAAGGTCGTGCGCGCCGCGGTGCCGCTGTCCGAGATGTTCGGCTACATCGGCGACCTGCGCTCGAAGACCTCGGGCCGTGCCGTCTACTCCATGGAGTTCGACAGCTACGCCGAGGTCCCGCGCGCGGTGGCCGACGAGATCGTCCAGAAGGCCAAGGGCGAGTAACACTTCTGGGAACCCTGGGTCGCTGAGCCTGTCGAAGCACCCGGGGTTCCCAGGTCACCTACAACTTCACATTCCCTCTCTACTAAACTGAGAACCTAACCCGTAGAGAACCGGTCGCAAACCAGTGCCCGGCACCTCTACAACGACGTCCTGAGGAGGACCCAGTGGCTAAGGCCAAGTTCGAGCGGACCAAGCCGCACGTCAACATCGGAACGATCGGTCACGTCGACCACGGCAAGACCACGCTCTCCGCAGCGATCTCGAAGGTGCTTGCTGACAAGTACCCGTCCGACACGAACGTGCAGCGTGACTTCGCTTCCATCGACTCGGCGCCGGAAGAGCGCCAGCGCGGTATCACGATCAACATCTCGCACATCGAGTACGAGACCCCGAAGCGCCACTACGCCCACGTTGACGCCCCCGGCCACGCCGACTACGTCAAGAACATGATCACGGGTGCGGCGCAGATGGACGGCGCGATCCTCGTCGTCGCGGCCACCGACGGCCCGATGGCGCAGACGCGCGAGCACGTGCTGCTCGCCAAGCAGGTCGGCGTCCCCTACCTGCTCGTCGCGCTGAACAAGTCCGACGCGGTCGACGACGAGGAGATCCTGGAGCTCGTCGAGCTCGAGGTCCGCGAGCTGCTCTCGAGCCAGGGCTTCGACGGCGACAACGCTCCCGTCGTCCGTGTCTCCGCTCTCAAGGCCCTCGAGGGCGACGAGAAGTGGGTCGACGCGATCCTCGAGCTCATGCAGGCTGTCGACGACAGCGTGCCGGACCCGGAGCGTGACCGTGACAAGCCGTTCCTCATGCCCGTCGAGGACGTCTTCACGATCACCGGTCGTGGCACCGTCGTCACGGGTCGCGCCGAGCGTGGCACCCTGGCCATCAACTCCGAGGTCGAGATCGTGGGTCTGCGCCCGACGCAGAAGACGACCGTCACCGGTATCGAGATGTTCCACAAGCAGCTCGACGAGGCCTGGGCCGGCGAGAACTGTGGTCTGCTCCTCCGCGGCACCAAGCGCGAGGACGTGGAGCGCGGCCAGGTCATCGTGAAGCCGGGTTCGGTCACGCCGCACACCGACTTCGAGGGCACGGCCTACATCCTGTCCAAGGACGAGGGTGGCCGCCACAACCCCTTCTACACGAACTACCGTCCGCAGTTCTACTTCCGCACCACGGACGTCACCGGCGTCATCACGCTGCCCGAGGGCACCGAGATGGTCATGCCCGGCGACACCACCGACATGACGGTCGAGCTGATCCAGCCGATCGCCATGGAGGAGGGCCTCGGCTTCGCCATCCGTGAGGGTGGTCGTACGGTCGGCGCCGGTACGGTGACGAAGATCATCAAGTAAGCATCTGCTTCCTCGCAAAGGGGTCGAGCCTTCGGGCTCGACCCCTTTGTCGTCGGTGGGCGCGGCATGAGCCCGCGCACCGATCCCCTAGGATGAGAACGCCGCGAGGCCGCGGCAACCGTCTCCGGCGGGACCGAGTTCCCGCCGGATCATCCGATATATCAAAATGACGGTTCTACGGAGTCGTACCGTGCCCATGAGGCTCGAAGAGGAGAAGCATGTCCCCGGGGGAGTGGTTCGTCGCGTTCAGACGAGCGTGGCTGGGGATGCTCATCGCCTTCCTGCTGTGCGTCATCGGCTCGGGGGCTCTGCTTCTCGTCACGCCGCCCGCGTACGAGGCCGAGGCGGAGATCGTCTTCAGCGCCGACCCGGGGGCGACGAACTTCGTCCCGCGCACCGTGGCGACGAACGCCGCGGTGCGGGCACGCTCCGCGAGCGTCATCGCGACCGTGGCCGAGAGGTTCGACGTGGACCGGACGGAGCTCGCCGACGGAGTGTCGGCGACCTGGATCGCGGACACCTCGATGACGGCCATCATGGTCACGCACACCGACCCTCGTCTGGCTGCGGATCTCGCCACCGCGATCGCGGAGACGGCAGCCGACCAGGCCGGGTCCGACGTCCGTGCCCGCGCCTATGGGGCGGCGATCCCCGAGTCCCCGGTGCGGCCTCAGGTCGCGACCACTCTGGCCGTCGGGGTCCTTCTCGGGATCGCGCTCGCTCTCGTCTACGTCGCACTGCGGTTCGCGCTCTCCCGACGGATCCGTTCCGTGGCCGACGCGGCCGACCTGACCGGGCTCCCGGCCTATGCGCTTCCGAGCGGTGAGCTCACGGAAGAGCAGACGCACGAGCTCCAGATGCTCACCAGCGTGTGGGCAGGGGAAGGACGAGCCATCGCCCTGCTGCCCGTGGACGCCACCATCGACGTCTCCGCGGTGGTCGAGCGCATCGAGGCCGGGCCCGCCGGACTGACCGTCGTGCGCCTGCCGCTGTCCCGGAAGGGCGTCCCTGACGCGGCTGCTCTTCAGCGCGACGGCGCGCTCGTCCTCCTCATGAAGATCGGCGAGACCAGCAGACGCGCGGCGGACACGCTGGGCCACCTCCGACGTGACGGCGTGGCGAACCTGCGCGGGGTGATCGTCCTCGGCAGCGGCACGCGACGGCGTGCGACGAGTGTCGTGAGCGAACCGGCGAACGAAGGACGCGCATGAGCACGGTGGACGAGACCGAGCGCCGCAAGGGCCATCTCTTCGCCCTCGATGGACTCGCGTGGACGGTGGCGGGCCTGCTCGTCGTGCTCCTCCGCTACGACTTCCTCGTGCCGGCCGTGGTGTGGCCGTTCACCGCGATCGTGGTCGCCGGCCTCATCGCCGGGCAGTTCGCCGCCGGCTTCATCCTGCACCTGTACCGCGGGCGCTATCTCTACGGGTCGATCGAAGAGGTGCGTGCTCTCGGCCTCAGCGCGCTCATCGTCGGGGTCCTCCTGGGCGGCGCCCTGCTGGTGTGGATGCGTCAGCCGGCCGAAGCCCTCCGCAGCGCGCTCTCGGCCACCGCCATCGCGCTCATCCTGATGCTGGTCTTCCGCTATGTGCCCCTCGTCTTCAGCCGGAACGCCAAGGAGGCGCCGGCCGCATCCCGCAAGGTGCTCGTCTTCGGGGCCGGGTGGGTCGGGCAGCAGCTCATCAGCCGGATGCTCAACGAGACGCAGGATCCGGTCTTCAGCCCGGTGGGGCTCATCGACGACGACGTGAAGAAGCGGAACCTGCGGGTGAAGGGCGTCCCCGTGCTGGGCACCCTCTCGCAGCTGCAGGCCGCCGTCGAGGTCAGCGGAGCGACGGAACTCATCATCGCCGTCGGACGCGCCGACGCGCCGCTGCTGCGTCGCGTCACCGATGCCGGCACGGCCGCAGGGCTGAACGTGCTCGTGCTCCCCGAACTCGACAAGGTGCTGCAGGGGGCGAGCCGGATCCGCGACCTCCGCGACGTGAGCATCGAGGACCTCATCGGCCGTCAGCCCGTCGATACGGACGTCAAGTCCATCGCCGGATACGTGACCGGGAAGCGCGTGCTCGTGACGGGTGCCGGAGGATCGATCGGGGGCGAGCTGTGCCGCCAGCTCGCGCAGTTCGGCCCGGAGACCCTCATCATGCTCGACCGCGACGAGAGCGGACTCCAGGGCAGCCAGCTCAGCATCTCGGGCCACGGCCTGCTCGACACCGACGACGTGGTCCTGGCCGACATCCGCGACGTGGAGTCGCTGCGGGAGATCTTCCGGAGGCATCGCCCGCAGGTCGTCTTCCACGCGGCGGCCCTGAAGCACCTCCCCATGCTCGAGCAGTATCCCGACGAGGCCTGGAAGACGAACGTCCTGGGTACGCGGAACGTGCTCGAAGCGGCCCTCGACGTCGACGTGGACACCTTCGTCAACATCTCCACGGACAAGGCGGCGAACCCGTCGAGCGTGCTCGGACATTCGAAGCGCGTCGCCGAGAAGCTCACGGTGTGGGCCGCGAACACCTCCGGGCGCCGCTACCTCTCGGTGCGGTTCGGCAACGTCATCGGCAGCCGGGGCTCGATGCTCCCGATGTTCCGCACCCTCATCGAGGCCGGCGGCCCGGTGACGGTCACGCACCCCGAGGTCACGCGGTACTTCATGACCATCTCCGAGGCCTGCCAGCTGGTGGTCCAGGCCGGCGGCATCGGCCGTCCCGGCGAGGTGCTCATCCTCGACATGGGTGAGCCCGTGCGGATCCTCGACATCGCCCAGCGCATGATCGCGATGTCCGGCGAGTTCATCGAGATCGTCTACACCGGCCTGCGCCCGGGGGAGAAGCTCCACGAGGAGCTGATCGGAGCCGACGAGGTCGTCGAGCGGCCGTTCCACCCCCAGATCCAGCACACCTCGATCGGGAGCATCAGCCCGCAGGCACTCGACCGGGACGGCTGGATGCGGCGCCTGCGGCCTGCGGACGAGGAAGAGCCCGCGCTCGGGCGAGAAGGAGAGCTCCAGCGATGAGCGACCGCATCTACATGTCCTCCCCGGACGTCGGTGAGCGGGAGGAACAGGCGATCGTCGCGGCGCTGCGCTCCGGGTGGGTCGCGCCGCTGGGACCGGACGTCGACGCGTTCGAGCGTGAGCTGAGCACGCGGGTCGGCGCCCGGCACGCCGTGGCCCTGAGCTCCGGGACCGCGGGGCTCCACCTGGGTCTCCTCGCCCTCGGCATCGGCGCCGGGGACGTGGTCGTCACCTCGAGCTTCACCTTCGCGGCCACCGCGAACGCCATCGCCTACACCGGTGCGACGCCGCACTTCATCGACGCCGACCCGCAGACGGGGAACATGGACGTGGCGCTGTTGGCCTCCGTCCTCGAGGGGCTCGCCGGCCAGGGCACGCCGGCCGCGGCGATCGTCCCCGTCGACCTCCTCGGCAAGGTGGCCGACATGGAGAGCATCGAGTACCTCGGCCGCCAGTACGGCATTCCGGTGCTCGCCGATGCCGCCGAGTCGCTCGGCGCCCGTCGTCACGACCGCGCGGCGGGGAGCTTCGGGACGGCCTCGGTGGTCTCCTTCAACGGCAACAAGATCATGACCACCTCCGGCGGCGGCATGCTGCTGACCGACGACGAGGACCTGGCCGACCGCGTCCGCTACCTCGCGACGCAGGCCCGGCAGCCGGTGGCGCATTACGAGCACACCGAGATCGGGTACAACTACCGGCTGAGCAACCTGCTCGCGGCCCTCGGGCGCGCCCAGCTCTCCCGGCTCGACGACATGATCGAGCGTCGCCACCGTTGGCGGGACGAGTATCGCGCGCTCTTCGACGACGTGGAGGGCGTCACGATCTTCGGCGGCGAGGACGACGCGGACGACAACGCCTGGCTCACCGCGGTGCTCGTCGACGAAGCCGTCGCCGGGTGGAGCGCGTCGGAGCTCTCCGCGCACCTGGGGACGCACGACATCGAGTCACGGCCGCTGTGGAAGCCGATGCACCTGCAGCCGGTGTTCGCCGATGCACCCGCCGCGGTCACCGGGGTCGCGGAGCGGTTCTTCCGGACGGGCATCACCCTTCCCTCCGGCTCGGCGCTCTCGGATGAGCAGATGCAGCGCGTGCAGAGCCTGATCCGTGAGTTCCTGGCGGAGCGGGCATGAGCCGGCTTGTCTCCGACGCACTGAAGCGGGCGGGGGACGTCCTGGTCGCCGCCGTCGTGCTCGTCGTCACGCTGCCGCTCCAGATCGTCGTCGCGCTCCTGATCGTGGCGCGGCTGGGACGTCCGGTCGTCTTCCGCCAGCCGCGTCCCGGCCGGAACGGGGAGATCTTCACGCTCTACAAGTTCCGCACGATGCGCCCGATCGATCCGCACCGCGGCGTCGCGAGCGACGAGGACCGGCTGACCCGCTTCGGGCGGCTGCTCCGCGGCACGAGCCTGGATGAGCTCCCGACGTTCTGGAACGTGCTCCGCGGCGACATGAGTCTGGTCGGTCCGCGACCGCTCCTCGTCTCCTACCTCGACCGCTACACCCCCGAGCAGGCGCGACGGCACGAGGTGCGGCCGGGAGTTACCGGACTCGCGCAGGTGAGCGGGCGGAACGCCGTCGACTGGGACGAACGATTCCAGCTCGACGTGCGCTACGTGGAGCAGCGGTCGCTGCGCCTCGATCTCTGGATCCTCTGGCGCACGGTGGCCGTCGTCGTGCGCCGCGACGGCGTCAGCGCGCAGGGCCATGCCACGATGCCCGAGTTCCGACCGGAGCGGAGGGACGTCGATGCGTGACCTCGTCATCCTCGGGGCCGGCGGGTTCGCTCGCGAGACGCTCGACGTCGTCGAGGCGATCAACGCCGTCTCCCCGGCGTACACGGTGCAGGGCTTCGCCGACGACGCGCCCCGCGCCCTCGCCCTGGAGCGCCTGCACGAGCGCGGACATCGCCACCTGGGCGGCATCGACGAGGTGCTCGCCGCGTTCCCCGGCGCGGGCGTCGTCATCGCCGTCGGTGCGCCGGTGCACCGCGCCGCCCTCGCCGCGCGCGTGGACGACGATCGCGCCGTCACGCTGGTGCATCCCGGCGCCTCCATCGGGTCGCGCACCGTGATCGCCGCGGGCTCGGTGGTGTGCGCCGGAGCGCTGGTCTCGACGAACGTCCGCATCGGACGCCACGGGCACCTGAACCCGGGCGCGATCGTCGGGCACGACAGCATCCTGGCGGATGTCGTCTCGGTGAACCCCGGTGCCGTCGTGTCCGGAGATGTGCGCATCGACGCGCAGGTGCTCGTCGGCGCCAACGCCGTCGTCCTCCAGGGGCTGCACATCGGCGAAGGCACGACGATCGGCGCCGCCGCCTGTGTCACGAAGGACGCCCCTCCCCGGGTGACACTGGTGGGTGTGCCCGCCCGCGTCCACGAAACGACAGGAAAGAGTCACAGCTCGTGAAGGTCCTCATCACCGGCGGAGCCGGCTTCATCGGTTCCAACCTCGTGCGCCGCTTCAACGCCGAGGCTCCGGAGGTCGACGTCCACGTCCTCGACGACTTCAGCACCGGGCGCGAGACGAATCTGGCCGGCACCAGGGCGACGGTGCACCGCGGCTCGGTCGCGGACGCCGAGGCGGTCGCCGCGGCGTCGGCGGGTGCCGACGCGATCGTCCACCTCGGAGCGCTCGGCAGCGTGCCGCGCTCCATCGACGACCCGATGGCCTCGCACGTCGCCAACCTCACCGGCACACTGACCGTGCTCGAGGCCGCGCGCCGCGAGAACGCCTACGTGGTCATGGCGTCGTCGAGCTCCGTCTACGGAGCGAACCCGGCACTGCCGAAGTCGGAGTTCGACTGGACCCGCCCGATGAGCCCGTACGCCGCGACCAAGCTCGGGGGAGAGGCGTACGTGCTGGCCTACCAGTACTCGTACGGCCTGCCGACGCTGGCCTTCCGCTTCTTCAACGTCTACGGGCCGTATCAGCCGGCGGACCACGTGTACGCCGCCGTCATCCCCCGCTTCCTCGACGCCGCTCTCGCCGGTCGTCCGCTGACCGTGCACGGCGACGGGCTGCAGTCCCGCGACTTCACGAGCGTCGACAGCGTGACGCAGGCGCTGATGGTCGCCGTCCGCGACCGGGTGGTCTCCGAGCATCCCGTGAACCTCGCTTTCGGGACCCATACCTCGCTGCGCGAGCTGATCACCGTGATCGAGGGCGAGATCGGCACCTCGGTCGCCGTCGAGCACGTCGAACCGCGCCGCGGCGATGTGAGGGCGTCGCAGTCGGACGGGGTGCGGTTGCGCGAGCTGTTCCCGGACGTCCGGCCCGTGCCGCTGGAGGACGGGATCGCGAAGACGGTCGCATGGTTCCGGAGCAAGGACTCGTGAGCGCAGCCGACCCGGCGCGCATACTGATCGGAGTCACCGCCGACGTGTCCGTCGGGCTGCTGTCCGGACTGCCCCAGACACTGGCCGCCGACGGCTGGGACGTGCACGTGCTCAGCTCGCCGGGGGAGCGGCTGGACGCCCTGGGTGAGGTGCCGGGCGTGACCGTGCACCCGTTGCCGATGGCGCGGGAGATCGATCTGCGGCGCGACGTCCGCGGACTCCGCGAGTGGATGCGGGTGATCCGCCGGATCCGACCGGACGTCGTGTTCGTCGGTACTCCGAAGGCCGCCCTGCTCGGGATCACCGCCGCTCGGCTCCTCGGCGTGCGGACGCGTGTCTACCACCTGCGCGGCCTCCGGCTGGAAACCGCCACCGGAACGCTGCGGCGCATCCTCTCGGCGATGGAACGGCTGACCATCCGCCTCTCGACGAGGACGCTCGCGGTGAGCCCGAGTCTCCGGGAACGGGTGCTGGCGCTGGGCCTGGCTCCCGCGTCGCGGGTCGTCGTGCTCGGACGGGGGAGCTCGAACGGCGTGGACGTCGGACGCTTCTCGCCGGACACCCCGCCGGTGGACGTCGACGGTCTCGACCCCCAGGTGCCGGTGATCGGATTCGTCGGACGGCTGAATCACGACAAGGGCCTCGAAGTGCTCGCCGACGCCTGCCGTCTCCTCGACGAGGAGGGGGTCGCGCATCAGCTGCTGGTCGTCGGGGGCGTCGACGGCGCGGAGCTGACGGCGTTCGCGCGGCTCCGCCGAGCGCCGATCGTGCTCGGCGCGGTGGCGGACACGGCGGGGTACTACCCGCTGATGCGCGCGCTCTGCCTCCCCACCCTCAGGGAGGGCTTCCCCAACGTGGTGCTGGAGGCGAGCGCGACCGGGGTCGCGGTCGTGACGACCGATGCCACGGGCGCCGTCGACTCCGTGATCCCCGAGCGCACGGGCCTGGTGGTGCCCGCCGGTGATGCGGCGGAACTCGCCGTCGCGCTGCGCCGCGTGGTCGAGAACCCCGACCTCGCCGCCCGGCTGGGAGCGGCGGGCCGCGATTTCGTGGTCGAGGGCTTCCGCCGCGAGAGCGTCCAGTCCGCGGTGGGCGCGTTTCTCCGCGGCGAGCACGACCGGGGGCGGCGATGACCGACATCCCGAACGGCCTCGCATCCCTCGTCGTGGTCGTCCTGCTCATCGGCCTCACGGTCCTGACCTGGTTCGTCGCCCGTCGTGCGTTCCTCCCCGTGGCGGTGCACAACGGAGTGTGGGCGGTCACGCTGACGCTCGTGGCGTCGGGGCTCATCGCATACCACCGGGCGTCCCTCGCAGCGTGGGGAGTGCTGGTCGTCGGGCTCGTCTTCTTCTCGGTCGGGGCCTGGGGCGGCGCGGCGCTCGGATCCCGTACCGCGCGGAAGGCGGACCTCGCCCCCCGGGATCACGCGCTCGTGAGCCGGCGGACCCTGCTCATCCTGTCCGGGGCGTATGTGCTCGGTTTCGGCACCTACCTCTGGACGATCCTCCAGCGCTTCGGCTGGGAGACGTTCCTCTTCCAACCGGAACGCATCCGCGGTGCAGCGGACTCGTACCTGGCGGACGTGCCGGTGTGGGCGCGGTTCCTCATGTACATCGGGCCTCTGCTTCTCGCGATCCTCGTGGTGCCGGGATCGGTTCGGCGAGGGCTGGCGTGGTGGTGGCGGGTACCTGCCGCACTGCTCCTGGCCGTCTCGATGCTGGCGCTGCTGCAGCGCACCAACCTCTTCGCGGGCGTTCTTCTCGCCATCGCTGCCCTTCTTCTCCTCTGGCGTCGGACGCGCGGCGCCGACATGTCGCGCCACTGGTATCTACGCCCCTGGGTCATGGCCGCCGGGGTCGTCGTGATCGGTGCAGGGGCGCTGGTCGCCTTCCAAGTGGTCGCGAGCGCACTGGGCAAGACCGGCGACATCGGCGCGAACGTCTCTCCCGCGCTGAGCGCGTCCGGACTGTCGAGCCCCTTCATCTACCTGACCGCCGGCGTCCCGGCTTTCCTCTCTCTGGTGGACTCCACCAACGGCGCCTGGCCACCCGTCGGCGGCTCACGGCTCGTGTACGGCGACTACAACCCCCAGACCTTCGGCGCCGCCTATTTCGAACCGGTTCTCAGCCTGATCCCGGGGGCGCGCACGTGGACACCTTCGGCGCCCTTCGTCGATGTCGGCACGCTGACGAACGTCTACACATGGATGGAGCCCTTCTACCGCGACTGGCGGGCGGTCGGTGTCGCCCTCGGCGCAGCAGGCGTCGGCCTGCTCGTCGCCTACCTGACCGCGACGCGGAAGGCATCGCCCGTCCGCTGGTGGCTCGCAGCCCTCCTCGTCTCCACGCTCTTCCTCGCCACGTTCGCCCAGAAAACCAACAACACGCTCTACCTCGTGACGGCGGCGATCATCGTCGTCCTCGGCATCGTGAACGCCCGAAGGCCGAGACAGACATGAACGCGCTGCACACGTTCACGAGCTACGGCCGGACGGCGGGGAGCGCGCGCGTCCGCGTCTTCGACTGGCTGGATCGGGTGGACGCACCCGCGGTCTCGCACTCGTACCTCGACGGAGCGAACAACTCCGCCCGGGCGCTGCTGCGGGATCCCCGGCGGCTCCTGGCCGTCGAGAGCGAGCTGCGTCGCGCCTCCGTCCGCGACGCCACGGTCCTCGTCTCGCGCCAGGCGAGCCCCGTGAGCAGGGGCGGCGTGGAGGCGCGCCTGCTCCGTCGCGCCCGGACCGGCGTGTACGACTTCGACGACGCACTCTTCCTCGACCGCCGCGGGCTCTTCCCGAAGGCCTCGATCTGGCGGGCGGCGGTGTCGGCGGCGGATCGCGTGATCGCGGGCAACGCCACCCTCGCCGAGGAGGCGAGCCGGCTGAACCGGGACGTGCTCGTCATCCCCAGCTGTGTCGACCCGGCCCAGTACACGCGGAAGACCGACTTCGCCGCGCAGGAGACCCCGCGTGCGGTCTGGATCGGCTCACCGGCCACCGAACGATACCTCGGCGACATCGCGCCCGCGCTGCTCCGCGCGCACACGGAGACGGGTATGCGGCTCACCGTCATCAGCGCGGGACTCGCGTCGCTCGGCCCCCTGGATGCGATCGTGGACCGGGTCGCGTGGTCACCGCAGACCTTCGGGGCCGCGCTCGCCACGGCCGACATCGGGCTGATGCCGACTCCGGACACTCCGTGGGCGCGGGGCAAGTGCGGCTACAAGCTGCTGCAGTACGGCGCCGCGGCCCTCCCGATGATCGGCGACCCGGTCGGCGTCAACGCCGAGATCCTGCAGCGGGCGGACGGCCTCGCGCCGCGCACCGCGGGGGAGTGGACGGACGCTCTGGTGGGCTTCTTCGGAGAGAGCGCGCAGCGACACCGGGACCGCGGGGAGACGGGGCTCCGTGCCGTCGCCGAGCACTACAGCTTCTCGGCGTGGGAGCCCGTCTGGCGTCAGGCCGTCGTCGGCGCCTGACCGGAGCGTCGGGCCACGACGAGCCAGCACACCGAGGACAGGAGCGTGCAGACGGCGTAGGCCCAGATCGCTCCGCTCAGCCCGGCCAGCAGCGCACCCACAAGAGGGCCGACGACGCCGAGCGCGGTCTGCACCAGGCGGGCAGTGAGAAGGCCCCGGCGGGAGGCGCGGAGGCGGGAGACGATGTAGAACGTGTGTCCGACCATGTTCGCCATCACGAAGAGCGCCGTCGGGAGGGCGAAGGGCACGAGATCGCGGAGGGTGCCCAACGGCCAGGGAGTCGCCCCGAGCAGCAGCAGTGCGGCAGCGGCGAGGGCCCCGAAGACGACGCCCCCGGCGAGGACGAGTCCGATGGTGGGAGCAGACATCCGCAGGCGCGCGATACGCGGACGGATCGGGTTCAGCAGCAGGCGCACGGGCGCCGCCACGTTCGAGACCGCGCGGTACACGCCGAACGGGCCCACTCCGAGGATCGGGGCGAGCGCGTACGGTGTGCCGATCGCCGAGGCATCCATGATGAGGGAGTCGCGGAGCAGCGGCGCGATCGCCGTGCGGCGCTGACGGATCCAGCGCAGCAGCGCTCCCGGGCGGACCGGAGCCGGCCACGTCGAGAAGAAGGCCGCCGCCAGGCTCGATGCCGCCCAGGTGCCGAGCACCCAGGAGAGCTCACCGCTGTGGAGGAGGAGGGTGACCGCGCTCAGGCCGAGCGCGATCACCGCTCCCACCGCGTCACCGACGAAGGAGCCTCGCGTGTCGCCGTGCTCGACCGCGTAGAAGCGCGCGGCGGAGCGGTAGGCGCTGCCGCCGATCGCGAGCGCGACGAGCCACCAGTACGGGGTCAGTGCGGAGTCGGTCACCGCGACCGCCAGCCCCGCGACCGCGGCGAAGAGCAGAGCGAATTCCGTGGAGGCGCCGCCGAAGTCGCGCCACGGCACGGGCGTCTCGACGCGCGAGCGGGTGGCGGCCTCGCAGATGACGGAGAGGGCCAGGGACAGCGCGAACGCCCCGGCGAGATAGACGATCGAGAAGAGTCCGAAGTCGGTCGGTGCGAGCGTGATGAGACCCAGCACCTGCACGGACAACGTCGCGACCGCGGCGGCCGATGACGTGAGGATCAGGCGCAGCGAGCTCACAAACGAACGACCCGGGGGCCCGTGAGCCGGCCCTTGGTGTCGAGCACCGGGTTCGGCGAGTCCTGGAGCAGGCTCAGATCGAAGTCGGAGTGGTCGGTCACCAGGATTACGAGGTCGGCGGCGGCGATCTCCGCGGCCGAGTACTCGACGCGCTCCACGGCGGCCGGCCAGCGGTGCGTCTCGACATGGGCGTCCGCACCCCGGATGGACGCGCCGAAGGCGGTCAGCAGCTCGATGAGACGGAGCGACGGGGACTCGCGGATGTCCGCGGTGTCGCGCTTGTACGCGAGACCGACGAGCAGGATCGTGGAGCCGTTGAGCGATCGGCGATCCTCGTTGAGGAGCTCCATCGACCGCTGCGCCACATAGTCGGGCATGTGGTCGTTGACGTCGTTCGCCAGCTCGACGAAACGGAAGCTGCGTCCGAGCTTGCGGCGCACCTGCCAGGAGAGGTAGCTCGGGTCGACGGGCAGGCAGTGCCCGCCGACGCCCGGTCCGGGCGTGAACTTCATGTATCCGAACGGCTTCGTGGCCGCGGCGTCGATCGACTCCCAGATGTCGACGCCGAGGTCGTGCGCGAAGACGGCGAGCTCGTTCACCAGCGCGATGTTCACATGGCGGAAGGTGTTCTCCAGCAGCTTGGTAAGCTCCGCCTCCTTCGGCGTCGTCACCGGGACGGTCTCGTCGACGAGCTGGTCGTAGAAGTCCTTCACCCGGGCGAGGGAGTCCTCGTCGATGCCGGAGACCACCTTGGGCGTGTTGACGAAGCCCCACTTCGGGTTGCCGGGGTCGATGCGCTCCGGGCTGTAGCCGACGGCGAAGTCACGACCGGCGACGAGGCCGGATCCGGCCTCGAGGAGCGGGACGAGGATCTCCTCCGTGGTGCCGGGATACGTCGTGGATTCGAGCACGACGGTCGCACCGGGGGTGAGCCGCGTCGCCAGCGACTCTCCGGCGGACTCGATGTAGGAGATGTCCGGCAGGCCTTCCCGCAGCGGGGTGGGGACCGTGATCACCGCGACATCGAAGCCCTCTGCGTCGTCGTAGTCGGACGAGGCGAGGTACCTCCCGGTCTCGATTGCCTCGGTCAGCTGAGCGCTCGAGATGTCATCGACATACGACTGGCCGCTGCGCAGGGCGCTGATGCGCACCGCGTCGACATCCAGGCCGACGACCGTCATGCCCACCTCCACGGCGCGCATGGCAACCGGGAGTCCCACATAACCCTGACCGACGATGACAGCTTTCACGTACGCTCCTCCATGGTGTGGTCGAACCCCGCCATGGGCGTGCGATGCCGTGCGCATCGCTGCTCAGGTCCACGTCGGTAGTATATTGCGGTGACCCGAGACTCCCGACGTGCGCGTCGAGCCCACCGAGAGCAGACGAGCCGCCGCCGACGACGGACGCGGATCATCCTCTGGATCGTCGGGGTCGTGCTGGCTCTCCTGATCGCCGTCGGGGTCATCGCCGCCCTCCTCATTCCCCGGGCGCTCGACGCCAGGGACAAGCTCGAGGCTTCGGTGCCGCTCGCCCAGAGCATCCCGGGGATGATCGCCACCGGAGACACCGCCGGCGCGCAGGCCGCAGCCGAGGAGCTGACCGAGACCGCCACCTCCGCCCACGAGCAGACGAGCGGCTTCCTCTGGGAGTCGCTGGAGTGGGTGCCCGTCGTGGGGCCGAACCTCCATGGCGTCCGCATGGCGACCGGGGCCGTCGAGGAGCTGGCCACCCAGGCGCTCCAGCCCGCCTCCACCATCGACATCGCGGCGCTCCGACCGTCCGACGGGGGACTCGACCTCGACGCGATCCGCGGGATCGGCGACGTCGCCCACGCCGCGGACGACGCGGTCCGCAGCGCGTCGGCTATGCTCGCCGACGTCGACCGCGACGCGCTCCTCGGGCCGGTCGCCTCCGGTGTCGATCGCATCGAGAAGATCCTCGGCCCCGCCGGCACCACGATCGCCGGCGCACTCCCGCTGATCGACGCGCTTCCGGAGATCCTCGGCGCCGGCGGACCCCGTGACGTCCTGGTCATCTTCCAGAACAACGGCGAGGTGATGTCCGGCGGCGGCACCATCGGCTCGCTCGCGCAGGTGCACATCGACAACGGTGCGATCTCGATCGTCGACCAGTCGTCCGCGTCGGGGCGCGACTTCCCGAACTTCCTTCCGCCGGTCGGAGGGGTGACGGATGAGGAGGCCGATCTCTACGGCAACCTGTTCGGGAGCTACGTGCAGGCGCTCACGCGCTCGCCCCGCTTCGACCGGACGTTCGAGATCGCGCGGGACATGTGGCGCGAGGCGAAGGGCGTGGAGGTCGACGCCGTCGTCGCCCTCGACACCGTCGCATTGAGCTACCTCCTCGTCGCGACCGGCCCCGTGGCGATCCCCGGCGGGCTCGAGATCTCCAATTCGAATGCGGTCGCCATGCTTCTCGGCGACCTCTACAAGACCTACGAGCCGGCGCAGGTCGACATGATCAATCAGGTCTTCGCGGGCCTCACGCTGCAGAAGCTCATGGGCGGGCAGGTCGACTTCGCCAAGCTGTCGTCCGTGCTCGGACTGGCAGCGGAGGAAGGACGGATCGCGATCTGGAGCTCGCGGGAGTCCGAGCAGGCCCTCATCGCCGGCACTCCGCTCGACCGCCGTGGTCCCACGGCGGCGGAAGGTGCAGAGGCGTTCGGCGTCTACTTCATCGACCGGACCCCGGGGAAGATGCAGCGGTACATGACGCAGCAGATCGACGTGAGCCAGCCGGTGTGCGCGGCCGACGGTCGTCGCCATGTGTTCGTCACGGTGACGCTCGGCAACACCGTCGACCCGGCCGCGGTCCCGTCCCTGCCGGAGTACGTCACGGGCATCGGCCTGGAGACGCCGAAGGGCTCCATGCAGGTCGAGACCCTCGCCTTCGCGCCCCCGGGGTACTCCCTGCTCGGGCAGCGGACCGACACGACCCTCACGCGGGACGAGGTGCACCGCGACCAGGAGTTCACCGTGGGCACCATGCGGCTCTACCTGGCCCCGCAGGAGACGCGGACGCTGACCTACGAGTTCGTCGCCGACTCCGACCAGGCCACGAAGATCGAGTTGGACACGACCCCGGTCGTGACTCCGACCACGCTCACCCAGAACGCGGTCACCTGTCAGTGACCGCTGTGAGGGCGGTCGACTCTGGTGACGACGCGCCGCTTCGTGCAGACTAGGCGCACATCGCACATCGTCTCCGAAGGGGAATCATGGGTATCGAGGACGCCGTCAACAAGGGCAAGGACCTGTACGAGCAGAACAAGGACAAGCTCGCCGAAGCCGTCAAGAGCGAGCAGGCCGAAGACGTCAGCGACAAGGTGCTCGACGGCGTCGCCGACTTCGCGAAGAAGATCGCACCGGGCGCGGCGGACAAGATCGACGAGATCCGCGACAGCGCGGACAAGAGCATCGGCAACGAGTAGAGCCGGACGTCTCCGCGGAAGAGCGGCGGCCCCGAGACCGGGGCCGCCGCTCTTCCGCGTCCGGGGGAATGCCGGTGCACAGCGCCCTCGGTTGTGGCGCATTCGCGGATACATCGAGTAGGATCATGTCGACCGCCTGGGGATCTTGCGGTCGGGGGCGCCGAAGGGGTTCGGCTCCCGAATCACGCGGTTCGTCCGCGTTGGAAATCTGGGGAAAACGATTTTGGGGATCATCGTGCGACGCGCGCACTCCGTGCGCCTGAGCGTCTCCCCGCCTGCGCGGCGGGTCTTCCGCCGTGCCCTCGGTCGAGGCGTCCGGCGTCCCTTCACGCTGGATTCCTCGCGTTCGGTGTGCCCCCTCGCACTGAACGCCCTCCCCAAGCGGGGCGAGGCATGGGGATGCCTCGCCCCGCGCTCCTCCGCGGGCTGAACGCTCGCGGAGGAGGGGGTCCCTGAGAGTCCGGTGAGCGCGACACGCCCGGGTTTGCAGAAGTGAAATCCGCCGTGGCAGAATAGACAGGTTCGATATTCCGTCGCCGCTGTGCGTGCGCCGGATCACTGCCAGGGCAGTGCATAGACGGCGCCTCCTCCGGGAGGCCGCAGGGTTCTAGGCCGCGGGCAGCAGAACACAATCCCGACACCTTCATCATCGAGGGCACTGCCGTGCGCGGCGTGGGTCGGGCATCCGTCACCTCCGGGTGTGCGGCTGACAGCAGAACAGTGGTGCAGCCTCTTCGACAGGCTCCCGACCGCGAGGTCGAGGGCCCGAGAAGAACGAGTGCCGAGGCGCGAACAGCGCCGACGTGCGTCCAATGCCCCAGGGCCACCCGGTCCCGGACGGTAAGACGCTTAAAGAGAGAGAGCAGACAATGGCGGGACAGAAGATCCGCATTCGCCTGAAGTCGTATGACCACGAGGTCATCGACACGTCCGCACGCAAGATCGTCGACACCGTGACCCGTGCGGGCGCGACCGTCGTCGGACCCGTGCCCCTTCCGACCGAGAAGAACGTCGTGTGCGTCATCCGGTCGCCCCACAAGTACAAGGACAGCCGCGAGCACTTCGAGATGCGCACCCACAAGCGCCTGATCGACATCGTCGACCCGACGCCCAAGGCCGTCGACTCGCTGATGCGTCTCGACCTGCCGGCCGACGTCAACATCGAGATCAAGCTCTGAGGTTCGACATGGCTGACATCAACTCCAAGGTTTCCAAGGGCATGCTCGGCACCAAGCTCGGCATGACCCAGGTCTGGAACGAGAACGGCAAGCTCGTTCCCGTCACCGTCATCGAGCTCGCGCCGAACGTGGTCACCCAGATCCGTACCCCCGAGAAGGACGGCTACAACGCCGTGCAGATCGCGTACGGCCAGATCGACCCGCGCAAGGTGAACAAGCCCCTCTCGGCTCACTTCGAGGCTGCCGGCGTCACGCCGCGTCGCCACGTGACCGAGGTCCGCACGGCCGACGCCGCCGACTACACCCTGGGCCAGGAGCTCACGGTGGACGGCACGTTCGAGGCCGGCCAGCTCGTCGACGTCGTCGGCACGAGCAAGGGCAAGGGCACCGCCGGTGTCATGAAGCGCCACAACTTCAAGGGCGTCTCGGCATCGCACGGTGCGCACCGCAACCACCGCAAGCCCGGCTCCATCGGCGCATCGTCGACCCCGAGCCGCGTCTTCAAGGGCATGCGCATGGCCGGCCGTATGGGTGGCGAGCGCGTGACCGTCCTCAACCTCACGGTGCACGCCATCGACATCGAGAAGGGACTCATGCTCGTCAAGGGCGCCGTCCCCGGTGCTCGCGGCCGCATCGTCTACGTCCGCAACGCAGTGAAGGGTGCCTGATCATGGCTGACTCCACTCTCGCGCTCGACGTCCTCAAGGCAGACGGCAAGAAGGCAGGCTCCGTCGAGCTTCCCGCCGCGCTGTTCGACGTCAAGACGAACATCCCGCTCATCCACCAGGTCGTCGTCGCGCAGCTCGCGGCGGCTCGCCAGGGCACGCACTCGACCAAGCGTCGTGGCGAGGTCTCGGGTGCCGGCCGCAAGCCCTTCAAGCAGAAGGGCACGGGTAACGCCCGCCAGGGCTCGATCCGCGCGCCGCACATGACCGGCGGTGGGATCGTGCACGGCCCGAAGCCGCGCGACTACTCGCAGCGCACCCCCAAGAAGATGATCGCGGCCGCCCTGCTGGGCGCGCTCAGCGACCGCTTCCGCGGTGACCGTCTGCACGCGATCGACACCTTCGGCACCGACGGCGCGCCGTCGACCAAGGCCGCCGCGGGCTTCCTCGCCCAGGTCGCCACGTCGAAGAACGTCCTCGTGGTCATCGAGCGCGGCGACGAGCTCGCGCTCAAGAGCATCCGCAACCTCGGCCACGTCCACGTGCTGACGTTCGACCAGCTCAACGCCTACGACGTGCTCGTCTCCGACGACATCGTCTTCACCCAGGCCGCGCTCGAGGGCTTCATCGCCTCCAAGTCCGGCGCCAACCAGGAGGTCTCCGCATGAGCGAGCAGGCATCTGTTCTCCAGACGGCCCTGAACAAGGACCCGCGCGACATCATCCTGAAGCCGGTCGTGTCCGAGAAGAGCTACGGCCTGATCGACGAGGGCAAGTACACCTTCCTCGTCGACCCGCGCGCTTCGAAGACCGAGATCAAGCTCGCCATCGAGAAGATCTTCGGCGTCAAGGTCGCGTCCGTCAACACGATCAACCGCGTCGGCAAGGCCCGTCGCACCCGCTTCGGCACCGGTAAGCGCAAGGACACCAAGCGCGCCATCGTGAGCCTGAAGTCGGGCACCATCGACATCTTCACGGCAATCGGCTGATCCGGGGGATAAGGACAATCATGGCTATTCGCAAGTACAAGCCCACGACCCCGGGCCGTCGCGGCTCGTCGGTGGCTGACTTCGCCGAGATCACCCGATCGACGCCGGAGAAGTCGCTGCTGCGCCCGATCTCGAAGACCGGTGGTCGCAACAACCAGGGCCGCATCACGACCCGTCACATCGGTGGTGGCCACAAGCGCCAGTACCGCGTCATCGACTTCCGTCGCAATGACAAGGACGGCGTGAACGCCAAGGTCGCGCACATCGAGTACGACCCCAACCGCACCGCGCGCATCGCGCTGCTGCACTACTTCGACGGCGAGAAGCGCTACATCCTCGCGCCGGCGAAGCTGAAGCAGGGCGACATCGTCGAGTCGGGCCCCGCGGCGGACATCAAGCCGGGAAACAACCTCCCGCTGAAGAACATCCCCACGGGTACCGTCATCCACGCCATCGAGCTCCGCCCCGGCGGCGGCGCGAAGATGGCGCGCTCGGCCGGTGCGTCGGTCCGCCTCGTCGCCAAGGACGGCCCCTACGCCCAGCTGCGTCTGCCCTCCGGTGAGATCCGCAACGTCGATGCGCGCTGCCGCGCGACCATCGGCGAGGTCGGCAACGCCGAGCAGTCGAACATCAACTGGGGCAAGGCCGGCCGCATGCGCTGGAAGGGCGTCCGCCCGACCGTCCGCGGTGTCGCGATGAACCCGGTCGACCACCCGCACGGTGGTGGTGAGGGCAAGACGTCCGGTGGACGTCACCCCGTCTCCCCGTGGGGTCAGGCCGAGGGCCGCACCCGCCACGCCAACAAGGAAAGCGACAAGTACATCGTGCGTCGTCGCAACGCCGGCAAGAAGCGCAAGTAGGAGTAAGAGAAGATGCCTCGCAGTCTCAAGAAGGGCCCCTTCGTCGACGAGCACCTGCTTCGCAAGGTGGTCGTGCAGAACGAAGCCGGCACGAAGAACGTCATCAAGACCTGGTCCCGCCGGTCCATGATCATCCCGGCCATGCTGGGTCACACGATCGCGGTCCACGACGGTCGCAAGCACATCCCCGTGTTTGTCTCCGAGACCATGGTCGGTCACAAGCTGGGCGAGTTCGCGCCCACCCGCACCTTCCGCGGCCACGAGAAGGACGACAAGAAGGGCCGTCGCCGCTGACGCGGCGGCGATAGAGGAGAGAGAAATGGTGGAGTCCATCGCACGCGTGCGACACATCCGCGTGACCCCTCAGAAGGCTCGTCGTGTCGTCGCGCTCATCAAGGGCAAGCAGGCCCAGGAGGCTCTGGCGATCCTGAAGTTCGCTCAGCAGTCCGCCAGTGAGCCGATCTACAAGCTTGTCGCGTCGGCCATGGCCAACGCGCAGGTCAAGGCGGATCGTGACGGCGAGTACCTCGACGAGCAGGACCTGTACGTGAAGAACGCGTACGTGGACGAGGGCACGACGCTCAAGCGTTTCCAGCCCCGTGCACAGGGTCGCGCTTTCCAGATCAAGAAGCGCACGAGCCACATCACGGTCGTGCTCTCGACGCCGGAGGCGGCCCCTGCCGCGGCCGGTGACAGCAACAAGAAGGCGAGCAAGTAATGGGACAGAAGGTCAACCCGTACGGCTTCCGCCTCGGCATCACCACGGACCACGTGTCGCGCTGGTTCTCCGACTCGACGAAGCCGGGTCAGCGTTACGCCGACTACGTGGCCGAGGACATCAAGATCCGTCGCCTGCTGCAGACGCAGCTCGACCGTGCCGGCGTCTCGAACATCGAGATCGAGCGCACCCGTGACCGCGTCCGCGTCGACATCCACACCGCCCGCCCGGGCATCGTGATCGGTCGTCGTGGTGCAGAGGCCGAGCGCATCCGCGGCGACCTCGAGAAGCTCACGGGCAAGCAGATCCAGCTGAACATCCTCGAGGTCAAGAACCCCGAGGCCGACGCTCAGCTGGTCGCCCAGGGCATCGCCGAGCAGCTCTCGGCTCGCGTGGCGTTCCGTCGCGCGATGCGCAAGGGTCTGCAGGGCGCGCAGCGCGCGGGAGCCAAGGGCATCCGCATCCAGGTCTCGGGCCGTCTCGGCGGCGCCGAGATGAGCCGGTCGGAGTTCTACCGCGAGGGTCGTGTGCCGCTGCACACGCTGCGCGCGAACATCGACTATGGCTTCTACGAGGCCAAGACCACCTTCGGCCGCATCGGCGTGAAGGTGTGGATCTACAAGGGCGACCTCACCGCCAAGGAGCTCGCGCGCGAGCAGGCCAACGCGCCGAAGTCGCGCCGTGACGACCGTGGTGACCGCCGCCGTGCCCCGCGCAACGAGGCACCTGTTGCAGAAGGAGCGTCGGCATAATGCTCATCCCCCGTAAGGTCAAGTACCGCAAGCAGCACCACCCGGGGCGCTCGGGTCAGGCCACCGGCGGCACGAAGGTCTCCTTCGGCGAGTTCGGCATCCAGGCCCTCACCCCCGCGTACGTGACGAACCGTCAGATCGAGTCCGCTCGTATCGCGATGACCCGTCACATCAAGCGTGGCGGCAAGGTGTGGATCAACATCTACCCGGACCGTCCGCTCACGAAGAAGCCGGCCGAGACCCGCATGGGTTCCGGTAAGGGTTCCCCCGAGTGGTGGGTCGCCAACGTCAAGCCGGGCCGCGTCCTCTTCGAGGTCGCGGGTGTCGACGAGCAGCTCGCTCGCGAGGCACTGACCCGTGCAATCCACAAGCTGCCGCTCAAGGCACGCATCATCAAGCGCGAGGAGGGCGACGCGTAATGGCGATCGGCACCAAGGAGCTCGCTCCGGCAGAGCTCGACACGTTCGAAGACCAGCGCCTCGTTGAGGAGCTGCGCAAGGCCAAGGAGGAGCTGTTCAACCTCCGTTTCCAGTCGGCCACCGGCCAGCTGGAGAGCCACGGCCGCATCCGCGCCGTCAAGCGCGACATCGCGCGCCTCTACACGGTGATCCGCGAGCGCGAGCTGGGCATCCGTGCGACGCCCGCTCCGGTCGAGGCTCCCGCGAAGAAGGCGACCAAGTCGAAGGCGAAGAAGGCGGACGCCGCCGAGGACGCCCCGAAGGAAGAGGCTGAGTGATGGCCACCAAGAAGGAAGCCGCCGTCGAGGCTGAGCACGCCGCTCACGACGTGCGCGACGCCGACGCCCGCGGGTACCGCAAGGCCCGTCGTGGCTATGTCGTCAGCGACAAGATGGACAAGACGATCGTCGTCGAGGTCGAGGACCGCGTGAAGCACCCGCTTTACGGCAAGGTCATCCGCCGGACGTCGAAGGTCAAGGCGCACGATGAGGCGAACTCCGCCGGCATCGGCGACCTGGTCCTGATCAACGAGACCCGCCCGCTGAGCGCCACCAAGCGCTGGCGTCTGGTGGAGATTCTGGAGAAGGCCAAGTGATTCAGCAGGAGTCCCGTCTCAAGGTCGCCGACAACACCGGCGCCAAGGAGCTGCTCACGATCCGCGTCCTCGGTGGCTCGCGCCGCCGGTACGCCGGTCTGGGCGACACCATCGTCGCGACCGTCAAGGACGCGATCCCCGGTGGCAACGTCAAGAAGGGCGACGTCGTCAAGGCGGTCATCGTCCGCACCAAGAAGGAGACCCGTCGTCCCGACGGCTCCTACATCAAGTTCGACGAGAACGCCGCCGTCATCCTGAAGAACGACGGGGAGCCCCGCGGCACCCGTATCTTCGGGCCGGTCGGCCGTGAGCTTCGCGACAAGAAGTTCATGAAGATCGTCTCGCTGGCACCGGAGGTCATCTGATCATGGCGAAGATCAAGAAGGGCGACCTGGTTCAGGTCATCTCGGGCGCCAAGCCCGAGCGTGGTGGCGACCGCGGCAAGCAGGGCAAGGTCCTCGACGTCCTCGTCGAGCAGAACCGTGTCGTCGTCGAAGGCGTCAACTACGTCACCAAGCACACGCGCGTCGGTCAGACGCAGCGTGGCACGAAGACGGGTGGCCTCGAGACCGTCGAGGCGCCCATCCACATCTCGAACGTCGCACTCGTCGACCCCTCGACCAAGAAGCCGACCAAGGTCGGCCACCGGGTCGAGGAGCAGACCAAGGACGGCGTGAAGCGCACCGTCCGCGTGCGCTTCGCGAAGAAGAGCGGTAAGGACCTCTGATGGCAACGACCGACGCTGCGGTGGCTGGCAAGATCCAGCCCCGCCTGAAGGCGAAGTACAACGCCGAGATCAAGAAGGCTCTGCAGGACGAGTTCGGCTACGAGAACGTCATGCAGATCCCCGGCCTGGTCAAGGTCGTCGTGAACACCGGTGTCGGCGAGGCTGCTCGCGACAGCAAGGTGATCGATGGTGCGGTCGACGACCTCACCAAGATCACCGGCCAGAAGCCGATCGTCACCAAGGCCCGCAAGTCCATCGCGCAGTTCAAGCTGCGTGAGGGCCAGGCCATCGGCGCGCACGTCACCCTCCGTGGCGACCGTGCGTGGGAGTTCGTGGACCGCCTGGTCTCGCTCGCGCTGCCCCGCATCCGCGACTTCCGCGGTCTGTCGGCCAAGCAGTTCGACGGCAACGGCAACTACACCTTCGGTCTCCAGGAGCAGAGCGTGTTCCACGAGATCGATCAGGACAAGATCGACCGCGTCCGTGGTTTCGACATCACCGTCGTGACCTCGGCGAAGACGGACGACGAGGGTCGGGCGCTGCTCCGTCACCTCGGCTTCCCGTTCCGCGCGGACGACGCCCAGGCGTGACCTTTCGACGGGCTCAGTGGTCTCGTGTCACTGAGCCCGTCGATGTGCACGTACAATTGAAGATTGCGTGCTCATCGCAGGCCGTCTGTCGTGTAACGGCAGCCGGAACCTCATGAACGAAAGTAGACAACAATGACAATGACAGACCCGGTCGCAGACATGCTGACCCGTCTGCGCAACGCGAACTCGGCGCACCACGACACCGTGACGCTGCCGTCGAGCAAGCTCAAGACGCACATCGCAGAGATCCTCCAGCAGGAGGGCTACATCGCCGGTTGGGAGACCTCCGACGCGCGCGTGGGCAAGAACCTCACGCTGACGCTGAAGTACGGCCCGAACCGCGAGCGCTCGATCGCGGGCATCAAGCGCGTGTCGAAGCCCGGCCTCCGCGTGTACGCGAAGTCGACCGAGATCCCCACGGTCCTCGGCGGCCTCGGCGTGGCCATCCTGTCCACCTCCTCCGGTCTCCTCACGGACCGCCAGGCTGAGCAGAAGGGCGTGGGCGGAGAAGTTCTCGCCTACGTGTGGTAATCCGAAATGTCGCGTATTGGACGACTTCCCATCGACGTTCCCGCGGGCGTGACCGTTTCGGTCGACGGCCGTGAGGTCGCGGTGAAGGGCCCCAAGGGTGAGCTCACCCTCACGGTGGCCAGCCCCATCGAGGTGTCGGTCGAGGAGAACCAGGTTCTCGTCACCCGCCCCGACGACGAGCGCGAGTCCCGGTCGCTTCACGGCCTGACCCGCACGCTCATCAACAACAACATCATCGGCGTGACCCAGGGCTACACCAAGGGTCTCGAGGTCGTCGGCACCGGTTACCGCGTGCAGCAGAAGGGCAACTCGGTCGAGTTCGCCCTCGGCTTCTCGCACCCGGTCCTGGTCGACCCGCCCGCCGGCATCACGCTCACGGTCGAGGGCACGAACAAGCTCACCGTCAGCGGGATCGACAAGCAGGCCGTCGGTGAGGCGGCTGCGAACATCCGCAAGATCCGCAAGCCCGAGCCGTACAAGGGCAAGGGTGTGCGCTACGCCGGCGAGGTCGTGCGTCGCAAGGCCGGAAAGGCTGGTAAGTAACCATGGCTGTGAAGTCGAAGTCCGACGCCCGCGCGCGTCGTCACGCCCGTCTTCGCAAGAAGATCGTGGGCACCGAGGTGCGTCCGCGCCTCGTCGTCAACCGTTCGGCGCGTCACGTCTTCGTGCAGCTCGTCGACGACAGCAAGGGCCACACGGTCGCCTCGGCCTCGACGCTCGAGACCGACCTGCGCTCGCTGGATGGCGACAAGACCGCCAAGGCTCGCAAGGTCGGCGAGCTCCTCGCCGAGCGTGCGAAGGCCGCAGGCGTTTCCGAGGCAGTGTTCGACCGTGGCGGCAACCGCTACGCGGGTCGTGTCGCCGCCATCGCCGACGGCGCCCGTGAAGGGGGTCTGGCACTGTGAGTGACAACAAGGAGAACGAAGTGACCGAAGCGGCTGCTGCCACTTCCGAGACGGCCGCCGGCACCACGCAGGCTGAGCCCACTCGCGACCAGCGGGACGGCCGCCGCGGCGGACGTGACCGCAACCAGGGCGGCCGCGACCGCAACTCGCGCGACCGCGGCGACAACCAGTTCCTGGAGCGCGTCGTCACCATCAACCGCGTCTCGAAGGTCGTGAAGGGTGGTCGTCGCTTCAGCTTCACCGCTCTCGTGGTCGTCGGCGACGGCAACGGTCTGGTGGGCGTCGGCTACGGCAAGGCCCGTGAGGTCCCCCTGGCGATCTCGAAGGGTGTCGAAGAGGCCAAGCGCAACTTCTTCCGCGTCCCGCGCGTCGGCAGCACCATCCCGCACCCCGTGCAGGGTGAGTCGGCCGCCGGTGTGGTGCTCCTGCGCCCCGCCGCCGCCGGTACCGGTGTCATCGCCGGTGGTCCGGTCCGCGCCGTGCTCGAGTGCGCCGGCATCCACGACGTGCTGTCCAAGTCGCTCGGCTCGTCGAACACGATCAACATCGTGCACGCGACGGTCACCGCCCTGAAGGAGCTCGAGGAGCCCCGCGCCGTCGCCGCACGTCGTGGTCTCGAGTTCGACCAGGTCGCCCCGGCCCGGCTCGTCCGCGCCGAGGCCGAGGCCATCGCCGCACAGAAGGTAGGTGCCTGATGGCCGCGCGACTCAAGGTCACGCAGATCAAGTCCAAGGTGAGCGAGAAGCAGAACCAGCGCGACACGCTGCGCAGCCTCGGTCTCAAGCGGATCGGTGACACCACCGTCCGCCCCGACGACGCGCAGACGCGCGGCTACGTCAAGACCGTCGCCCACCTCGTCAAGGTTGAGGAGATCGACTAATGGCTGAGAAGAACGAGGCCGTCGAGGCCGAGAAGGCCACGAAGAAGGCGGCGGCTCCCAAGGCCGACGCCGCCAAGAAGCCCGCCGCGAAGAAGGCACCGGCCAAGACCGCTGCCGCCGACGCGAAGGCCGACGGCTCCGCCAAGGCTGCGCCGAAGAAGGACGCCCCGGCGTCCCGCCCCGGCGTGCTGAAGGTCCACCACCTGCGTCCGGTCCCGGGTGCCAACACCGCGAAGACCCGTGTCGGTCGCGGTGAGGGCTCGAAGGGCAAGACGGCCGGTCGCGGCACGAAGGGCACCAAGGCCCGCAACACCGTGCGCGTCGGCTTCGAGGGTGGCCAGATGCCGCTGCACATGCGCACGCCGAAGCTGCGCGGCTTCAAGAACCCGTTCCGCGTCGAGTACCAGGTCGTGAACCTGGAGAAGCTCGCGGAGCTCTACCCCCAGGGTGGCGACGTCACCGTGAGCGACCTGGTCGCCAAGGGTGCGGTTCGCAAGAACGAGAAGGTCAAGGTTCTCGGCAACGGCGACATCGCCGTGAAGCTCACCGTCGCGGTCGACAAGGTCTCGGGTTCCGCCGAGCAGAAGATCGTGGCTGCGGGCGGATCCGTCAAGTAACCACTGCGGAAGAGGGGTCGGAGATTCTCCGGCCCCTCTTCTGGTTCGGTGGGGGAGAAGCCGACCGCCCGCATTCCCCGGACCTCGGAGTGGGTTACCCTGGTGTTTCAGCCGCCCCTCGGGGGTTCGGCCACCTTTTCAGGAGGAACGTTCTTGTTTAGCGCCATCGCGCGGATCTTCCGCACGCCCGACCTGCGTCGGAAGATCGGTTTCACTCTCGCGATCATCGCGATCTACCGTCTCGGCTCGAACGTCCCCGCGCCGTTCGTCAACTTCCCGAACGTGGAGCAGTGTCTCGCGGCCAATGCTGGCACCGAGGGTCTGCTCGGACTCGTCAACCTCTTCTCCGGCGGCGCTCTGCTGCAGCTGTCGATCTTCGCGCTCGGTGTCATGCCGTACATCACGGCGACGATCATCACGCAGCTCCTGCGCGTCGTCATCCCGCACTTCGAGGCGCTGCACAAGGAGGGCCAGGCCGGACAGGCCAAGCTCACCCAATACACGCGGTACCTCACGATCGCGCTCGCGCTCCTGCAGTCGACGACCCTCGTCACCGTCGCCCGCACCGGTCAGCTCTTCGGAACGACCGACATCGGCGCGTGCACCCAGCTCCTCACGAACGACGTCTGGTGGGCGCAGGTGCTCATCATCATGGCGATGACGGCCGGGACCGGTCTGATCATGTGGTTCGCCGAGCTCGTCACCGAGCGCGGCATCGGCAACGGCATGTCGCTGCTGATCTTCACCTCCATCGCCGCGACCTTCCCCGGTGCGATGTCGATCATCTGGCAGACCCGCGGCTTCGAGGTGTTCCTCCTCGTGCTCCTCGTCGGCATCATCGTGATGGGTCTCGTCGTCTTCGTCGAGCAGTCCCAGCGGCGCATCCCCGTGCAGTACGCGAAGCGCATGGTGGGACGCCGGACATACGGCGGCACCAACACGTACATCCCGATCAAGGTCAACATGGCGGGCGTGATCCCGGTCATCTTCGCCTCGTCGCTGCTGTACATCCCCGCGCTCATCGCCCAGTTCAACACCCCGCAGGACGGTTCGACGCCGCCCGCCTGGGTCAGCTGGATCAGCGCGAACTTCACCACCGGCAACAGCCCGATCTACATGGCGGCGTACTTCCTGCTGATCATCGGGTTCACCTACTTCTACGTCGCGATCACGTTCAACCCCGTCGAGGTCGCCGACAACATGAAGAAGTACGGCGGCTTCATCCCCGGGATCCGGGCCGGCCGTCCGACCGCGGAGTACCTGGACTACGTGCTCACCCGCATCACGCTCCCCGGTTCCCTCTACCTGGGCCTGATCGCCCTCATCCCGTTGATCGCCCTCGCCACGGTCGGCGCCAACCAGAACTTCCCGTTCGGTGGCGCGTCGATCCTCATCATCGTCGGCGTGGGTCTCGAGACGGTCAAGCAGATCGACGCCCAGCTGCAGCAGCGACACTACGAAGGACTTCTCCGATGACAGCATCCGCACGTCTTCTCATCGTCGGTCCGCAGGGTTCCGGCAAGGGCACGCAGGGTGTGCGCATCGCCGAGTCCTACGGCATCCCCGTCGTCTCGACCGGCGACATCTTCCGCGCGAACATCAAGGAGGGGACGGCGCTCGGCCAGCAGGTCACCGCGATCCTCGACAAGGGCGACCTCGTGCCGGACGAGCTGACGAGCGAGATCGTGCGCGACCGGCTGAGCCAGGACGACGCGCAGAACGGCTTCCTCCTCGACGGCTACCCCCGCAACACCGCGCAGGTGTCGCACCTGGACGCGTTCCTCGAGGGACGCGGCGAGGCGCTGGACGCGGTGATCCTCCTCGACGTCCCCCGTGAGGAGAGCATCGCCCGCCTCGCCCTTCGCGCCGCCGAGCAGGGCCGTTCCGACGACACCGACGAGGCCATCGCGCACCGACTCGACATCTACGAGAAGGAGACGGCGCCGATCATCGAGGTCTACAGCAGCCGCGGCATCGTCGACCGCATCGACGGCGTGGGCTCCCTCGAGGAGATCACGGAGCGCATCGCCGCCGCCCTGGCCGCTCGCGGACTGCGCTCCGCCGCCTCCGCCGCCTGAGATGTTCCGCCGCTCGATCTACAAGACCCCGGCTCAGCTCCGAGCCCTGGTCGAGCCCGGCCTCATCACCGCCGAGGCCCTCGACGCCGTCCGCGCCCTCATCAAGCCCGGAGTGAAAACGATCGAGCTCGATGCCGCCGCCAACCGCGCGATCGTGCAGCGGGGAGCGGAGTCGAACTTCCAGCTCGTCAAGGGCTACCACCACACGATCTGCGTCTCGGTCAACGAGCAGGTCGTGCACGGTATCCCGGGGGAGCGGGTGCTCCAGCCGGGCGACATCGTCTCGGTGGACTGCGGCGCCCAGTTCGACGGCTGGAACGGTGACAGCGCGATCACCGTCGTCGTCCCCGATCCCGAGCGCCCGGAGCTCGTCGCCCGCCGCGAGGAGCTCTCCCGCGTGACCGAGGGGTCGATGTGGGCGGGCATCGCCGCGATGGCGACGGCATCCTCGATCGACGAGATCGGCGCCGCCATCCAGGACTACATCGAGGCGCAGGGGCCGTCTGCCGTGAGCGGCGAGCCCTACGGGATCCTCCGCGAGTACGTCGGCCACGGCATCGGGCGGAAGATGCACGAGGCGCCCAGCGTCTTCAACTACCGGACACCCGACCGCGGCGCGGACGTGAAGCCCGGGCTCGTGCTCGCCATCGAGCCCATGGTGACCGCCGGCGGCGAGGCGACCTTCGTGGAGGACGACGACTGGACCGTCACGACGGTCGACGGCACGGACGGCTCACATTGGGAACATAGCGTCGCCCTGCATGATGGGGGCATCTGGGTGCTCACCGCGCCCGATGGTGGAAGAGCCGGACTCGCCCCGTTCGGGGTCGAGCCTCGAGAGATCGGAAAGTAATGGCAGCGGCGAAGAGCAACACCAACTGGTTCGCGATCGGCGTCTCCATCGCTGTCGTCGTGGTCCTGGTGGCCCTCGGCGGACTCGTGGTGTTCCTCAACAACCAGGCGACCTCTCCCGGCGCCACCCCGACCGCGAGCGACAACTTCGACGCCGAGGCCGGCTCCATCTCCATGGGCGACGGCGACACCACGGTGTCGGTCTTCCTCGACTTCCAGTGCCCGGTCTGCAAGTCCTTCGAGGACCAGTTCGGCGCCGCCCTCGAGGCCAAGGCGCAGAGCGGCGAGATCACCCTCGAGCAGCACCCCATCGCGATCCTGGACCGCTTCTCGCAGGGCACCGAGTTCTCCTCCCGTTCGGCCGGTGCCGCGTTCTGCGTCGCCGAGTCCGACTCCGACCTCTACTTCGACTACGCGAAGGTCCTGTTCGAGAACCAGCCGGCGGAGAACAGCCCCGGCCTCACGAACGAGCAGCTCGCCGAGTTCGCCACCCAGGTCGGCGCGGGCGACGATGTGGTGTCCTGCATCACGGACGAGACGTACCGCAAGTTCGGTGCCGCGCAGGCGAAGGCCAACGACATCCAGGGCACCCCGACCGTCGAGATCGACGGCGAGCGGCTCGACCTCCAGAACCAGGAAGACATGAAGCGGTTCACCGACCTGCTCGGCTGACACGCACTGACCCCTCGACGCCCCATCCGGCCAAGTTGCCGGATGGGGCGTCGTCGGATAACATAGATCTTTGGTGCCTTGTGCCATGCGTTCGGCGTGTCCGATCCGGCCCGGTACCGCACATCACCCACCCACCGCAGATCGACCGGTCTGCAGAAGCGTCAGCGAGGCTATGGCTAAGAAAGACGGTGTCATCGAGATCGAGGGCGTCGTGTCGGAGGCTCTGCCCAACGCGATGTTCCGCGTTGAGCTCAGCAATGGACACAAGGTTCTGGCGACGATCTCCGGAAAGATGCGGCAGAACTACATCCGCATCATCCCCGAGGACCGCGTGGTCGTGGAGCTCAGCCCCTACGACCTGACCCGCGGCCGCATCGTCTACCGCTACCGCTGATCGGTCGAGAAGTAACACCCCAGGCTCCACGCCTGCCCGGTGAAGACAGCGAACAGGAAACATCATGAAGGTCAACCCCAGCGTCAAGCCGATCTGCGATCACTGCAAGGTGATCCGCCGCCACGGCCGCGTGATGGTGATCTGCAAGAGCAACCCGCGTCACAAGCAGCGCCAGGGCTGAGTGCCCCGCTGCGTGGGCGCCGCTCTCGCAATCTCATAACTCAATACGACACGGCAGGATCAGAACCCGCGGAAGCGGGGGACACCTCGGGGCGGAGGCCCGGGCACCGATCCTGCTCCACACCTCCACAACACCCAGGAGAACCGCATGGCACGTCTTGCCGGCGTTGACATCCCGCGCGACAAGCGCGTGGTGATCGCCCTTACCTACATCTACGGCGTCGGCCGTACCCGCTCGGTCGAGATCCTCAAGGCGACCGACATCGACGAGAGCATCCGCGTGAAGGACCTCAGCGACGACCAGCTCGTCGCCCTCCGCGACTACATCGAAGGCAACTACAAGGTGGAGGGTGACCTGCGCCGCGAGGTGGCCGCAGACATCCGCCGCAAGGTCGAGATCGGCTCCTACGAGGGCCTCCGCCACCGTCGTGGCCTCCCGGTCCGCGGTCAGCGCACCAAGACCAACGCCCGTACCCGCAAGGGCCCGAAGCGCACCGTCGCCGGCAAGAAGAAGGCCCGCTAAGCAGCGGCCAGGGACTAGGAGAACACTTTCATGGCTGCACCCAAGGCCGCCGCGCGCAAGCCGCGCCGCAAGGAGAAGAAGAACATCGCGCTGGGCCAGGCCCACATCAAGTCGACGTTCAACAACACCATCGTTTCGATCACCGACCCGTCCGGCGCTGTCATCAGCTGGGCGTCGTCGGGTGGCGTGGGCTTCAAGGGCTCCCGCAAGTCGACCCCGTACGCCGCAGGCATGGCCGCCGAGTCGGCCGCCCGCCAGGCGCAGGAGCACGGCGTGAAGAAGGTCGACGTCTTCGTGAAGGGTCCGGGCTCCGGCCGCGAGACCGCGATCCGCTCGCTGCAGGCCGCCGGCCTCGAGGTGGGTTCGATCCAGGACGTCACCCCGCAGGCGCACAACGGCTGCCGTCCGCCGAAGCGTCGCCGCGTCTGATGCGTGTGCCGAGCCGCTCGTCCTTCGGGCGAGCGGCTCGGCGCCCCGCGTGGGGCATCGACTTCCACAACTCAAGACCTCACCCCACCACATGTCATATAGCGGGCATGTGATCGAAAGGAACACAGAGTGCTTATTGCACAGCGTCCCACACTGACCGAGGAAAAGATCGTCGAGAACCGGAGCCGGTTCATCATCGAGCCTCTGGAGCCCGGCTTCGGCTACACGATCGGCAACGCGCTGCGTCGCAGCCTGCTGTCGTCGATCCCCGGCGCCGCTGTCACCAGCGTCCGCATCGACGGTGTGCTGCACGAGTTCAGCACGATCCCCGGCGTGAAGGAGGATGTCACCGAGATCATCCTCAACATCAAGCAGCTGGTCGTCTCCAGCGAGCGCGACGAGCCCATCACCGCGTACCTCCGCAAGACCGGTGCCGGTGAAGTGACCGCCGCCGACATCTCGGCTCCGGCCGGTGTCGAGGTGCACAACCCCGAGCTCGTCATCGCGACGCTCAACGACACCGCCAAGTTCGAGCTCGAGCTCACCATCGAGCGCGGCCGTGGCTACGTCTCCGCGACGCAGAACCGCAACGAGTACGCCGAGGCCGGTCAGATCCCGATCGACTCGATCTACTCGCCCGTGCTGAAGGTCAGCTACCGCGTCGACGCCACCCGTGCCGGTGAGCGCACCGACTTCGACAAGCTCATCCTCGACGTCGAGACCAAGTCGGCGATCAGCCCCCGCGACGCCGTCGCCTCGGCTGCCAAGACGCTCACCGAGCTGTTCGGTCTCGCCCGCGAGCTGAACGTCGAGGCCGAGGGCATCGAGATCGGCCCGGCGCCGGTGGAGGCTGTGAACTCCAGCGAGCTGTCGATGCCGATCGAGGACCTCGACCTGTCGGTCCGCTCGTACAACTGCCTGAAGCGTGAGGGCATCAACACCGTTTCTGAGCTCGTCGCCCTGTCGGAGACGCAGCTCATGAACATCCGCAATTTCGGCCAGAAGTCGGTCGACGAGGTGCGCGACAAGCTCATCTCGCTCGGTCTGTCGCTCAAGGATTCGGTGCCCGGTTTCGACGGCGCCCACTTCTACGGCGGCAGCGAAGACGAGTCCTTCTGATACCCGACCCTTTCTGACCAGGAGTTAGACGATTATGCCCAAGCCCACCAAGGGTCCCCGCCTCGGAGGCGGCCCCGCCCACGAGCGCCTGCTGCTTGCCAACCTCGCCGCTGCGCTGTACACCCACAAGTCGATCAAGACGACCGAGACGAAGGCCAAGCGCCTGCGTCCGCTCGCCGAGCGCCTCATCACCTTCGCCAAGCGCGGAGACCTCCACGCCCGCCGTCGCGTGCTGTCGGTCATCGGTGACAAGGAAGTCGTGCACGTCCTGTTCAACGAGATCGCTCCGCTCGTCGCGGACCGCGAGGGTGGCTACACGCGCATCACCAAGGTCGGCAACCGCAAGGGCGACAACGCCCCCATGGCCGTGATCGAGCTCGTTCTCGAGCCCGTCACCCCGAAGGCGAAGTCGACCAAGAAGGCCGCTGCGGCCCCGAAGGACGAGAAGCCGGCTGCCGAGGAGGCTCCCGCCGAGGAGACCGTCGAGGCCCCCGCGGACGAGACCCCTGCCGAGGACACGGCTGCCGAGGCCGGCGCCGAGTCGCAGGCCGAGGGCGAGGCCGCTGAGGCCGCCGCCGAGGACGCTGTCGAGAAGAAGTCCGAGTAAGGATCTCTCTCTACGAAGCCCGCCGCCCCTCCGGGGTGGCGGGCTTCGTCGTTCAGCGGGGGTCGGTGATCCGGTAGCGTGCCCCGGGACGCCCCTTGGTGGAGTAATCCAGAGACCGCACCGCCTGGCCCGTGGCGGCGAGGTGCTCGAGATAGCGGCGCGCACTGACGCGGGAGATGGCGAGATCCTCTCCGATCTCGGTCGCGGAGGCATCCGGTCGGGCGGCGAGGGCGGCGGAGACCCGCTCCAGCGTCTCGGCGCTCAGCCCCTTCGGCAGCCCGTACCGCTCCCGGAAGGCGATGATCGCATCGGCGGCCTCGACCCGGCGCACGACGTCGTGCAGCTCGGTGTGGTCCCGGAGCAGCAGCGTCGCCCCCACGTCGGCGGACCCGCTCCCCGAGGCCGTGCTCCGCGCGACCAGCACATGCGAGCCGACGATGACGGGGCGTCCCGCGGCCTCCCCCTCACGGAGCACGGTGGCGAGCTCGTCGCCGAGGACGTCATCCGCGGGAGCGCCGTCGAGATCGGCGGCATCGCGACCGAGGAACCGCGCCGCCGCGTCGTTGACCAGGGTGATCCGCCCTGTGCCGTCCACCGTGACGACCCCTTCGCTCAACCCATGCAGGGTCGTCTCCTGGTTCTTGACCAGCGCCGCGATCTGGTGCGGCTCGAGCCGGTAGATGCGGCGCCGGATGAACGACGTCACCCACGCGGCGCCGAAGACCCCGAGAACCGCCGCGGCGAGCATGGCGGAGATGAGTCCGACGAGGTTGCTGGTGAACTCCTCGTTCAGCTCCGACTCCAGGATGCCGACGGAGGCGGTGCCGATGACCGTGCCGTCCTCGTCGCGGATGGGCACCTTCACGCGCCACGAGGTCCCGAGCGTCCCGGTCTGGGTGCCCACGAAGATGTCGCCGCCCAGCGGGATCGACGGGTCGGTGGACACCCGCTCGCCGATGCGGTCGGTGTTCGGATGCGAGTACCGGATGCCCTCGTCGTTGGCGACCACCACGTAGGCGAGATCGGAGGCCTCGCGGATGACCTCGGCGACCGGTTGGATGGCGGCGGCCGGGTCGTCGTCGTCGAACGCGTCGAGGACCACGGGAAGAGCGGCGACGGACTGGGCGACCGCCTGCATGCGGTCCTTGTAGGCCTCGCGGAGCGCGTTCTCCTGGAACGCCCCGGCGGCGATGCCGGTGGCGAGGGTCACCAGGAACACGATCAGCGCCTGCAGCGCGAGCAGCTGCACACGGAGCGTCATCTTCGAGGCCACGGGTCCATTCTCCCGGGTGGGTGGACGGGCCGCGAGCCGCCGGCGGAGGTGTTCACGACCAATAGTTACGGAACGCGACCAATGGTTTCCGAAGCTTGAGCGGGCGCATCCGCGCCTCGACAGTGGACGGATTGCACCCGAACGCTCAAGGAGGAGCGCCATGAATCACGCCCGCATCGGGACCCTCGCCGCGGCCGTCGCCGCGACCGCCCTGGTCCTCACCTCGTGCTCGACCGCGGACGGCGGTACCGCCGGCTCCGACGGCGGTGACGAGGCGGTCGCCATCACCGACGTGAACATCGTCGTCCCCGCCGACCCGGGCGGCGGCTGGGACCAGACCGGTCGTGCCCTCTCCCAGCTGCTCACCCAGGAGGACATCGTCGGCTCGGCGCCGGTCACCAACGTCGGCGGGGCCGGGGGAACGGTCGGCCTCGCGCAGCTCGCCAACGAGAAGGACCCGGCGACCCTCATGGTCATGGGCCTCGTGATGGTGGGTGCGGTGGAGACCAACGCCTCGGCCGTGCGCATCGAGGACATGACCCCGATCGCCCGCCTCACCGACGAGCCCCTCGTCGTGGTGGTCCCCGCGGACTCCGAGTACGACACCCTGGAGGACCTCGTCGAGGACGTCGTGGACAAGGGCCAGGAGGTCACGATCACCGGCGGCTCCGCCGGGGGAGCCGACCACATCCTCGCCGGACTGCTGCTCGAGGAGGCGGGGCTCGACGGCGCGGAGATCGCCGAGAAGCTGAACTACACGCCCAACTCGGGCGGCGGCGAGGCCACGTCGCTGATCCTGGGCGGCAAGGTGTCGGCAGGCATCTCCGGCGTCGGCGAGTTCCTGCAGCACATCGAAGCCGGCACCATGAAGGCTCTCGCCGTCTCGTCGGAGGAGCCGGTCACGCAGCTGCCGGACGTCGATACGATCACCGACTCCGGATACGACGTCGTGCTCACCAACTGGCGCGGCGTGATCGCGCCGGGCGGCATCAGCGACGCCGAGCGCTCGGAGCTCGAGCGCATCGTCACCGAGTTGGAGGCGTCCGAAGCCTGGAAGGACGAGCTGGAGACGCGGGGCTGGGCGGATGCCTTCCTCACGGGTGCCGAGTTCGACGAGTTCCTGGACGGCAACATCACCGAGGTCACCACGACGCTGCAGAACATCGGGCTGGTCGGCTGACATGACGACCGGGTCTTCCGGACCCGGCGAGGAGGTGCGGACCGACGCCCGTCGGTCCGCACGCCTCGTCGCGTCCCTGCCGCGGGGGGAGCTCGTCTTCGCCCTGCTCATGGTGGCGCTCGGCGTGTTCGCGTTCGCCGGTGTGTTCACCATCCATGTGCCCGCGGGTGGCCAGGTCGGGCCGACCGTCTTCCCGCTGTTCGTCTCGGTGCTGCTGCTCGGCTCGTCTCTCGCCGTCGTGGTGAGCATCCTCCGCGGGCACCGCGGTGTGCCGGAGGAGGGGGAGGACGTCGATCAGAGCCTGCCGACCGACTGGCTCACCCTCGTGAAGATCGTGGCGCTCGTGGTCGCTCATCTGCTCCTCATCGAGCCGCTCGGCTGGGCCCCGGCAGCGGCGCTGCTGTTCGGCGGCGTCGCGTGGGCGCTCGGCGCGCGGCGGTGGTGGATGGCGCTCCTCATCGGCGCGATCATCGCGCTGGTCGTGCAGGTCGTGTTCGGCGGTCTGCTCGGGCTCTCGCTCCCGTGGGGACCGGCGCTCGGCTGGCTGGGAAGGATGTTCTGATGGACAGCTGGAGTCTGCTCCTCGAGGGGTTCGCGACCGCGCTGCAGCCCCAGTACCTCGTGTTCGCCTTCTTCGGCGTGCTGATCGGCACGGCCGTGGGCGTCCTGCCCGGAATCGGGCCGGCGATGACCGTCGCCCTGCTCCTTCCGCTCACCTACACGCTCGAGCCGGCCGCGGCGCTCATCACGTTCGCGGGCATCTACTACGGCGGCATGTACGGCGGGTCGACCACGAGCATCCTGCTGAACACCCCGGGGGAGTCGTCGTCGATCGTGACGGCGATCGAGGGCAACAAGATGGCCAAGCTCGGGCGGGGCGCGGCGGCGCTGGCCACCGCGGCGCTCGGGTCGTTCGTCGCGGGGACCCTCGCCACCGTCGGCCTGACGCTGCTCGCCCCGGTGCTCGCGCAGTTCGCCGTGAACCTCGGGCCCGCCGACTACGTCGCGCTCATCGTCGTGGCCTTCGTCACGGTCGGCGCGCTGATGGGGTCCTCCGTGCCGCGCGGCCTGCTGTCGCTCGGCGTCGGCCTGTTCCTCGGCCTGGTCGGCACCGACTGGCTCTCGGGGCAGCAGCGGTACACGCTCGGCCTGCTGCCGCTGGCGGACGGCATCGACGTGGTGCTCGTGGCGGTCGGGCTCTTCGCCGTCGGCGAGACCCTGTACGTCGCGGCCCGGCTGCGGCACGGCGCGATCGACGTGATCCCCGTGTCGCGCGGGTGGCGCAGCTGGATGACGAAGGACGACTGGCGCCGCTCGTGGAAGCCCTGGCTCCGCGGCACCGCCATCGGCTTCCCCATCGGCACGATCCCGGCCGGTGGCGCCGACGTGGCGACCTTCCTGTCCTACGCCACCGAGCGCAAGCTCTCGCGGCGCAAGGACGAGTTCGGCCGCGGGGCCATCGAAGGCGTCGCGGGCCCGGAGTCGGCGAACAACGCCGCGGCCGCGGGCGTGCTCGTGCCGCTGCTGACGCTGGGCCTTCCGACGACGGCGACCGCCGCGATCATCCTCACCGCGTTCCAGACGTACGGGCTGCAGCCCGGGCCGCAGTTGTTCACCGGACAGGCAGACCTCGTGTGGGCACTGGTGGCGAGCCTCTACATCGGCAACGTGATCCTGCTCGTGCTGAACCTGCCGCTGGTGGGCATGTGGGTGAAGCTCCTGCAGATCCCGCGGCCGTATCTGTACGCGGGCATCCTCCTGTTCGCCGCCTTCGGGGCGTACGCGCTGAACTTCGCGGTCGTCGACATCCTGATCCTGCTGATCATCGGCGTCCTCGGCTACTTCCTGCGGCGGTACGGGTTCCCGGTGGCGCCGCTGGTGGTGGGCATGATCCTCGGGCCGATGGGGGAGGAGCAGCTGCGGCGCGCGCTGCAGCTCAGCCAGGGCGACCTGACGACGCTCATCGCGCAGCCGTTCTCCGCGGTCGCCTACGTGATCCTCGCGCTGCTCATCGCCGGCGGACTGTGGCTGCGGCGCCGGCAGCGCCGGTACGAGCAGGCGCTCACGGAATCCATCGCGGTGCCCGTCAAAGCGGACTCGGAGGTCTGAGCCCGCACGATTCGAGGAGGGGAGAGGCCGGGAGTAGGCTGATCCGGTGAGCGATGCGACGGTCCTGAAGCGCGGACCCCGCGCCTACGGCACGTTCATCGGCATCGGCCTCCTCGCCGGCCTCCTCTCCGGTCTCTTCGGCGTCGGCGGCGGCACGGTGATCGTCCCGCTGCTGGTGCTCCTGCTCGCGTTCGACCAGCGCCTCGCGGCCGGTACCTCGCTGGCGGCGATCGTCCCGACGGCAACCGTCGGCGTCATCTCCTACGCCGCGTCGGGCTCCGTCGCCTGGATCCCGGCGCTGATCCTCGCGGCCGGAGCCGTGGTCGGCGCGCAGATCGGCACCCGCCTGCTCCCGCGGATCTCGCAGACCGCCCTCCGCTGGGGCTTCGTCGGCTTCCTCGTCGTCGTGATCGTGAGCCTCTTCCTCGTGATCCCCTCGCGCGACGCCGTCTTCGAGCTCACCTGGCTCACCGGGATCGCCCTGGTGGTCGTGGGAATCGGAACGGGCATCCTGGCCGGGCTGATCGGCGTGGGCGGCGGAGTGATCGTCGTCCCGGTGCTCATGCTCGCGTTCGGCACGAGCGACCTCGTCGCCAAGGGCACCTCGCTGCTCATGATGATCCCGACCGCTCTCTCCGGCACGGTCGGCAACCTCCGCAACCGCAACGTCGATCTCCTCGCGGCGCTGCTCATCGGCGTCTCGGCGTGCACCACGACGGCCCTCGGCGCCTGGCTGGCGACCATCGTCGACCCGACCGTCGGCAACCTCCTCTTCGCCGCGTATCTCGTCGTGATCGCGGTGCAGATGGCCCTCAAGGCCGTCCGCGGGCGCCGGCGCGGCTGACGCCGCGGCCGCCGTTCCTGCGGCGCGAGCCGACCGCTGAAGCGCGCCGGACCCGTCCCTTTCCCTGACTCCCGCGAACGATTTTCGCCGCGCCTCTTTACAGGCGGTGCTGCGCTCGCTATCGTCAGTCATCACATGACGTCATATAACGAGTCATGATGTTTGATCGAAGGTCATCAGAAGGGACCATCTTGTCTGCCACCGCTCTGTTCGTCGACTCCGCCGCTATCGAGAACCAGCTCGCTGCGGCCCGCCAGGCGATCGCGACCCGAGACACCATCTCGCGCGTCGTGCTCACCGCCTGCGGCGGCTCCTTTGCCGTCATGCAGCCCATCGAGTACCTGTTCGGCACCAAGGCGGTGTCGCTCGAGGCGACCGCACTCAATGCTGCCGAGTTCACCAGCCGCGCCTCGTCGCGCGTCGACGCCGACACCCTCGTCGTGCTCTGCTCGCACTCCGGCACCACGCCGGAGACGGTCGCCGCGGCGAAGCACGCACGCGAGCGCGGAGCGCTCACGGTCGCCTTCACGTTCGACCCGACGTCGCCGCTCGCCGAGGCATCGGAGCACGTGGTGGCGTATCAGCACGGCGAGGGGAAGAGCGAGGCCCACGTCGGCCCCGCGCTGCTGCTGCGCTTGGCGGCCGGCATCCTGGACGACCGTGAACAGGCCGGCATCGCCGGTGCGGTCGACGAGGCCGTCGCCCAGCTGCCGACCCTCGTACCGGCAGCGCGCGAAGCGCACTCCGCAGCCGCCGATGCCTGGGGATATCGCCACCGTCGCGAGCCCCTCATGTACACGATGGCGGCAGGCTCCAACTACGGCTCCGCGTACTCGTTCGCCATCTGCCTGCTGCAGGAGATGCAGTGGGTGCACTCCGCCGCCATCCACGCCGGCGAGTACTTCCACGGCCCCTTCGAGATCACCGAGGAGGATGTGCCGTTCATCGCGCTGCTCGGACTCGATGAGACTCGGTCCGTCGAGCAGCGCGCGGTGGACTTCGTCACGAAGCACTCGGATCGGGTGCTCGTCCTCGACGCCCAGGAGTTCGGCCTCGATGTCGTCGCTCCGGAGGTGCGCGGAATCTTCGCCCACCTCCTCTTCAACGTCGTGCTCCGCGCGTACGCGGATGCACTCGCCGACCACCGAGGACACCCCCTCAGCGTGCGCCGCTACATGTGGCGCATGGAGTACTAGGAACGAAAGGATCGCAACGATGCGAACATCAGCCCGGATCGGCGTGGCGGCTGCGGCCGCCGCCGCCCTCGTCCTGCCCCTGGCCTCGTGCGCCGGCGGCGAGAGCGAGGCCTCGGACGGCCAGGTGGAGATCAGCTTCTTCCACCGCTGGCCCAACGAGCCGAAGAACTCGTACTACACCGACATGGTGGCGGAGTTCGAGAAGGAGAACCCCGACATCAAGGTCTCCGTCGAGAGCGTGCTCAACGACGCCTACAAGGACAAGGTGAAGGTCGTCGCGGGCTCCACCAACGCTCCGGACGTCCTGTTCACCTGGAGTGGCTCGTTCGTGGACGAGCTCGTCTCCAACGACGCCCTGCTCGATCTCGGGCCGTGGCTCGAGGAGGACACGGACTTCCGGGACAGCTTCTACCCGAGCCAGCTGGAAGCCTTCGAGGTCGACGGCACCTCCTACGGTCTGCCGGTGGGGATGCAGTCGAAGCTGTTCTTCTACAACAAAGACGTGTTCGAGGAGCTGGGTCTCGAGCCGCCGGCGACGTGGGACGAGTTCATCGACGTCCTGGAGACGATCCAGGACGCCGGCATGACCCCGATCGAGTACGGCGCGCAGGAGCAGTGGACGATCGCGCACTACGTCGGCACGCTGAATCAGCGTGTCGTCGATCCGGAGGTGTTCGCAGCGGATCAGGATCCGGCGACCGGCGCGTTCACGGACGAGGGGTATGTGCGGGCGCTGGAGCGCTTCCAGGAACTCGCCGAGTACATGAACGACGACCTCACGGCCGTCGGGCATGAGATCGCGCGTAACGCCTGGATCGCGGGGGAGGCGCCGATCATGTACATGCAGAGCGCCGAGGTGGGGTACTTCGGCGACGCGCAGTTCGAGTACGGCACGTTCAATTTCCCTGCGGTCGAGGGGGGCAAGGGCGATCCGGCGGAGCTGACCGGAGCGCCGGAGGGCTTCGCGATCTCGAGGACCACGAAGCACCCCGAGGAGGCGCAGCGGTTCCTCGAGTTCCTGCTCAGCAAGCAGAGCGGTATCGCCTATGCGGAACGCGCGGGCGAGCTGAGCCCGGTCAAGGGGGCCGTGGAGGAGGCCGACGTGCCCGAGATCTCCCGGGAGCTCGCCCAGGGGATCGTCGACGCGTCGGCGATGACGACCTGGCTCGACAACGCCTACGATCCGCAGATCGTGCAGGCGTACCTGTCCGAGACTCAGCTGATGCTCAGCGGCCAGCAGACCCCCGAGGGGGTCATGGCCGCCGTGCAGGAAGCCGCGAAGCGCGTGCGCGACGCCTCCTGATCCGCACCGGGGCCGCCGACATCCTTGGCCGGCGGCCCCTCCCACCTTTCGGAAGAGACACCGTGATGAGAACACGCTCTCGAGCCTGGTCGAACCTGCTCTACGTGCTTCCCGCGATCATCCTGATCGGGGTGTTCGTGTACTACCCGCTGGTCGCCAATGCGGCCTTCGGCTTCTTCTCCTTCAGCGCCGGCAGCGGCGAGATGCGCTTCGTCGGCCTCGACAACTTCGCGCGGCTCTTCGGTGATCCGATCATCGCGACGGCCCTGGGCAACAACATCCTGTACGCGATCGTCTCGATCGTGTGCCAAGTGGGTGGTGCCCTCGTGATCGCCGCCTGGCTGACCCGGCTGCTGGGTCCGCGCATGGGCGCATTCCTGCGCAGCGTGTACTTCCTGCCCGCCGTGATCTCGATGACCGTGATCGCGCTGCTGTTCACGTTCGTGTACAACGCCCGCGGCGGACTCCTCAACGCTCTGCTGGAGGCGATCGGACTCGGCAGCCTGCAGACGGCGTGGCTCGCCGATGTCGACACGGCGATGGGAGCGGTCATCGGCGTCTCCCAGTGGCAGAGCATCGGCTACGTCTGCATGCTCTACGTCGTCGCACTGCAGCAGATCCCGGAGGAGTACTACGAAGCCGCGTCGCTGGACGGCGCCGGACGGGTTCGCCAGTTCTTCAGCATCACCGTCCCGCAGGCCAAGGAGATGATCTTCGTCGCGATGATCCTCACCGTCTCCGGCGCTTTCACGGTGTTCAACGAGCCTTACATCCTGACCAAAGGCGGTCCGGGAAACACCACCCAGGTCCTCGCGACCTATATGTATAACCAGGGTTTCTTCCAGAACGAGATGGGCTACGCCTCGGCCATCGCGAGCCTGATCTTCGTGATCACGCTCGTGCTGTCCGTCGTGCAGATGGTCTCGTTCCGAAGCGGGAGGCAATGACATGAGCAGTACCCGGCTTCGTCCGGCGGAGCGTATCCGCCGTGCTCCGGTCCAGGTGATCCTGGCCGTCTACGCCGTCGTGATCGCCTACCCCCTGCTCTGGATGGTGATCTCTTCGTTCAAGTCCTCGTCCGAGATCTTCGCCGATCCGTGGGGGCTGCCGTCGGTCTGGCTCGTCCAGAACTATGCCGCCGCCTGGGATCGCGGGATCTCCGACTACTTCCTCAACTCCGTCATCGTCACGGTCATCTCCACCGCCGCGACCGTCGCACTCGCGGCACTGTGCGCCTACGGCATGGTGAGGCTGTCGAGCCGCGTGGCGAACGTCGTGCTGATCGTGGCGATGGGCGGGCTGGTGGTGGCACCGCAGGTGAGCCTCATCCCGCTCTACCGCCTTCTCGACACGATGGGACTGCTGAACACGTACTGGGCGATGATCCTCCCTTATGTGGCGTTCCGTCTGCCGATGGCGATCCTGCTCATCCGTTCGGTCTTCCTCGGCATCCCCCGCGAGCTCGAGGACGCCGCGACCATCGATGGCTGCCGCTCGTTCGGCGTCTTCCGGCACGTCTACCTGCCGCTGAGCGCGTCCGTGCTGACGACCGCCGCCGTCCTCACCGGTTACTTCGCCTGGAATGAGTTCCTCTTCGCGATCGTCTACATCGACGCTGATGCGCTCCGCACCATCCCCGCGGGACTCATGTCGTTCCGCGACTCCCTCTCCACGGAGTGGGGTGTGCTCCTGGCAGGATTGACCATCGCGGCCCTGCCCATCGTGGTGGTGTTCCTCGCGCTGCAGCGGTACTTCGTCGCCGGCGTCGCGGCGGGGAGTGTGAAGGGATGACGATGGATACGGATCAGCTCCGGGATGCGCTCGCCGCGGTCCCACCGCCCTCGCTGGTCGGCGTCGGGGACAACGTGCTCGACTGCTATCTGCATGAGGACCTGGCCTACCCCGGGGGCAACGCCCTGAACGTCGCCGCGTACAGCCGGCTCTTCTTCGGCGGCACCGCCGGATTCGTCGGGATCATGGGAGACGACCGTTTCGCGGACCACGTGCGGGGCGTCCTCGACGAGGTCGGAGTGGACGGCGCCCGCATCAGACGCGTGCGCGGCGCGAACGGCATGGCTTTCGTCGCGTTGGACGAGGACGGCGACCGGCGCTTCGTCGCCTCGAACCGCGGGGGAGTCCAGGCCGAGCTGCGGCTGCGTCTGAGCGAGGCCGATCACGAGTACCTCTCCGGCTTCGACCGCGTGCACACCTCGGTCTACTCGTCGTTGGAGCCGGAGCTTCCGGCCATCGCGGAACGGGGGAGCCGCGTGTCGTACGACTATTCCGACGACGCGTCGCCGGATGTGATCCGGGCGACAGCTCCGCACGTCGACGTGGGGTTCTTCTCCGGCGGCCACCGCAGTGATTCCGAGATCGACGCCCTCGGCCGCTTCGCCGTAGCCTGCGGTATGGGGTCGGCCGTGGTGACGCGGGGTGCCCGCGGCTCTGTCGGCTTCGACGCCACTTCCGTGCGGCGTACCGGTATCCGCGAGGTCGACGCCGTCGATGCGCTCGGCGCCGGGGACGCCTTCCTCACCGGGTTCCTCGCGGCGCGGGCGGGCGGGGCCGATCTCGCCGAAAGCCTCGATATCGCCGCTGTCAGCGGAGCGCTCGCCTGCACGTTGCGCGGGGCGTTCGGATACCCTGTGCATGCGGGGGACGACGCACGCGCGCAGATGCTGCGACGATACCCGGCGCCGTAGAGGAGGACTCCGACGTGACTCAGCTGTCGTCAGCCGTCGGTTCGACCCCGCTGCACGAACAGGTGCGAAGCCTGCTGATGCGGGAGATCGACGCCGGGACCTATGCCGAAGGCGAGCGGCTTCCGTCCGAACCCGAGCTGTGCGAGCGCTTCGGTGTCAGCCGGATCACCGTGCGGCGGGCGGTGGCCGACCTCGAGGGTCTCGGCATCGTGCGTCGACAGCAGGGCCGTGGGACCTTCGTCGCTCCGCGACGCGAGGTGATCGGCGCCATGACCCTCGGTGGCTTCGCGGACACCGTGGTGGCAGACGGGGTCAAGTCCCGACGGATCATGCGCGCTGAGACGACCCCCGCCGACGAGAAGCGCGCGCGCCGCCTCGGCGTCCCCGTCGGCGACCCGGTGTTCCGGCTGGTACGCGTCTTCGCTCTCGACGGCATCCCGCTCTCCATCGACGACAGCCGGTATTCTCTGACGCGCTTCCCGGATTTCGATCGGCACATCGACCACGACACCTCCACGTATCAGGTGCTCCGCGACGTGTACGGCGTCGAGTTCTCGGAGATGTACCGCGAGATCGACGTCGGCTTCACGACCGCGCAGACCGCGGAGTGGCTGGCCCGTCCGGAGCACGATCCGCTCATCGTCGTCCGGAAGCGCGCACTCGACCGGGCTGGTGAGGTCGTTCACACGTCACGGGTGAAGGTCGTTCCGAGTCGGATGACGCTGAACATGGTGGTTCGCTCCCAGGGGTGAGGCCAGCCCGGGTCTCGCGATGCCGCATATCGTCCGGGTTTCCCCCGGCCCCGCCCGGACCGGACTGTCGGCGTGCCTCGGTAGGATCGACGGGTGGCAGTGAACCAAGAACTCGTCGGCCGGGAGTTCCCGCCGACCGCCCCCTACCTCGTCGGGCGGGAGAAGGTGCGCGAGTTCGCGCGCGCCGTCTTCGCCGACGCCCCCCAGCACACCGACGTCGAGGCGGCCCGTGCGGCGGGCTTCGCCGACGTCGTCGCGCCGCCGACCTTCGCGATGGTCCTGCAGGACCTCACGCTGCAGCAGCTGCTGGCCGAACCGGATTCCGGCATCGTCCTGGCGCGGTCCATCCACGCCGAGCAGCGGTTCCGCTACACCAGGCCGATCGTCGCGGGAGACGAGCTGACGGCGCAGCTGCGCGTCACCGGCATCCGCATGATGGGCGGCAACGCCATGATCACGAGCGAGGCCGAGATCACCGACGACGGGGGCGCGCATGTCGTCACCGCCACGAGCGTGCTGCTCGTGGGCGCCGAGGAGGAGGCCGCATGAGCGCGTTCACCGTGGGAGACGTGCTGGCCGAGCGCACCGTGCACCTGACGAGGGAGTCTCTCGTCCGCTACGCCGGCGCCTCCGGGGACTTCAACCCGATCCACTACCGTGACGACGTTGCCGCCGCGGTGGGCCTTCCCGGCGTGCTCGCGCACGGCATGCTGACCATGGGGATCGCCTCGTCCGTGGTCGTCGCCGCGCTCGACCCGCAGACCCGGATCCTCGACTACGGCGTGCGCTTCACGAAGCCCGTGGTGGTCGATCCCGAGACCGGCGCCGACGTGCACGTCGTCGCGACGGTCGGCGCGGTGGACGACGAGTCCGCGCGCATCGACCTCAAGGTCACGACGGGCGAGACCACCGTGCTCGTCAAGGCGCAGCTGCGCGTCGCCGTCCGATGAGCGACGTCGAGCCGATCCGGCTGGCCGAGCTCACCACGCTCCGCACCGGCGCCGCTCCCGCGCGCATGCGCGAGGCGACGACGACGGCGGAGCTCGTCGAGGTTCTCCGGGAGACCTGGGCGGAGGGCGACCCCTGGCTGGTGCTCGGCGGGGGCTCGAACCTCTTCGTCGGCGACGAGCCGTTCGAGGGCACCGTCATCCGCATCCGCACGAGCGGCATCGAAGAGCTCCCGTCGCCGCACGCCGGCCGCATCCGCCTGCGCGCGCAGGCCGGACACGGCTGGGACGACCTGGTGTCGTACGCGGTCGAGCGGGGCTACGCCGGGCTCGAAGCCATGAGCGGCATCCCCGGCACGGTCGGCGCCGCGCCTGTGCAGAACATCGGCGCCTACGGGCAGGAGATCCAGGAGACCCTGGTCGAGGTCGAGCTGATCGACGAGGACTCCGGCGAGATCTCCACTGTTCCGGCGACCGAGCTCGGGCTCGGATTCCGCACTTCGGTGCTCAAGCACCATCACGGGAGCGAGCCGCAGCGCCGGGCCGTGATCCTGTCCCTCACGGTCGATCTCCTCGTCGCCCGCGAACGCGTGGTCCGCGGGGAGCAGCTGCGACGCGCTCTCGGTCTGACCGACGACACCCCGGTGCCGCTGACATGGGTCCGAGAGCGCATCCTCGCCACGCGCGCATCGAAGGGCATGCTGCTCGACGCCGACGACCCGGACACGCACGGGGTCGGCTCCTTCTTCCAGAACGCGATCGTCACGGCCGCGCAGGCCCGGTCCCTCCCGCCGGAGTGCCCGCGCTGGCCGGTGGCCCCCGATCTCGACGCCGTGACCGTCATTCCCCTCGCCTCCTACGACGGACACGTGCCGCCGACGAAGACCGAGGCCCCGGACGTGAAGGTGAGCGCCGCCTGGCTGATCGAGCAGGCGGGTATCCGCAAGGGGTTCAAGCTGCCCCGCTCGCGGGCGTCCGTCTCGACCAAGCACGCGCTGGCCCTGACCAACCGGGGCGGTGCCACGGCGGCCGAGGTCGCCGAGCTCGCCCGTTTCATCCAGCACCGTGTGCACGCCGAGTTCGGTCTGGTGCTGCAGCCGGAACCCGTTCTGGTGGGCGTCGACCTGTGACGAAGCTCGAGCGGGTGTCGCGGACGCAGGCCGTCGTGGACGGACTGCTCGACGCCATCATCGCGGGTCGGCTCGAGGCCGGACAGCCGCTGCCGCCCGAGGGGGAGCTCGCGGAGCAGTTCGGGGTCTCCCGCCTCACGATGCGCGAGGGCGTCCGCCTCCTGCAGGCGCAGGGCGTGATCGTCGCGGTGCCCGGCACCCGACACCGCATCGCGCCGACCGACGAGTGGACGGGCCTCGACGCGGTCGTCCGGCACGCCCAGAGCGCAGGCGCCCGAGAGCGCTCCTCGCTGGAGATGCTCGAGATGCGCATGATGTTCGAGACCGGGGCGGCGGAGTTCGCGGCGGGTCGGCGCACCGAGGAGCACCTCGCCGAGATGGCCGCGCTCCTCGAGGAGATGCAGGCGGCGCACGAGCGGGCCGACGTGGACGCCTTCGTGGCCGCTGACCTCGCCTTCCACGACGTGATCATCCGCGCGGCGGAGAACCGCATCCTCGTAGCCTCGATGCGCCCGCTGACGACGATGCTGCAGGCGACCCGCAGCGAGACGAGCGCCATCCCGGACATCCGGGAGCACGCGCTGGAGGAGCATGCGGCGGTGCTGGACGCGATGCGGACCGGGTCCGGTGCGGCTGCCCGCCAGGCCATGCGCAGCCACATGCGCCAGACCCGCGACGACCTGCTGCACTACGTCCACGGGCGCTGAGCAGTACGCTCTCCGTCGGTTTGGAGGGACGGTGATCGTGAGGTACGCTCATCGTTATCTGATATCGGATAACGATGCAGATTCCCCTGGCCGTGGCCCCCACCACGGGCCATCTTCCGGAACGAAGGAGTTCGTGTGCACATCGACGACCTGCTGGCCCCCCTGCCTGCACCCGTCGCCGTCACCGCGGCCGACGTCCGCACCGAGGTCGACCCCGCCGACGTGCTCCTCGTCCTCGACGACGACCCGACCGGCACGCAGTCGGTCGCGAACCTCCCGGTCCTCACCCGATGGGAGCGCGCCGACCTGGACGAGGCGCTCGCGACCGGCGCCGCCGCCGTCTATGTGCTCACGAACACCCGGTCCCTCGACGAGGAGGCCGCGGCCGCCCGCAATCGCGAGATCGTCGACGTGGCCCTCGCCGCCGCCGAGGCCCAGGGGCGGCGCGTGACGTTCGTCTCCCGGGGCGACTCGACGTTGCGCGGCCACTTCCCGCTCGAGACCGATGTCCTCTCCGCGGAGATCGGATCCCGCACCGGCCACGCCCCCGCGCTGACCCTGCTCGTCCCCGCATTCCCGGACGCCGGGCGCATCACGGTCGACTCTGTGCACTACTGGGTGACCGACGGCGAGGCCACCCCGGTCGGCGAGACGCCGTTCGCGGCGGACGCGACCTTCGGCTACGCCTCTTCCGACCTGCGCGAGTGGGTCGCCGAGAAGACCGGCGGACGCATCCCGGCGTCTGCGGTCGCGGGTCTCGACATCCGCACCATCCGCGCCGGGGTGGACGCCGTGGCCGGCTTCCTCGAGGTGCTGGCCGACGGCACGGTCGTCGTGGTCGACGTGGTCGAGGAATCGGACATGCGCGTCGTCGCGCTCGCGCTGCACCGCCTGCGTGACCGGGACGTGCTCCTCCGGGTCGGTCCGCCCTACGTGCGCGCGCACATCGGACAGGAGATCGCCGAGCCGGTGCGGGCGGAGGACATCCCCTTCGCGCACGATCGCGGCGGTCTCGTGGTCGTCGGCAGCCACGTGCCGCTCACCACCGCCCAGCTCGAAGCCCTCACGGCGGCGCGGCCCCGCACCCGCACGGTCGAACTCGACGTGCGCGCCCTCGTCGGCCCCGACCGCGAGTCCCATCTCGAGACGCAGGCGCACGCCGTCGCCGAAGCGCTCGCCACGGGGACCGTGATCGTGCACACCACCCGCGAACTCATCACGGGCGCCGACGGCGACGAGAGCCTCGCGATCGCCCGCCGCATCTCCAGCGGTGTGGTCGAGCTCGTGCGTCGGGTGCTCGCCATCGCTCCGCCCCGCTTCGTCATCGCGAAGGGCGGAATCACCTCCAGCGATGTCGCGAGCGAGGCCCTCGAGATCCGCCGGGCCACCGTGCTCGGTCCGATGCTGCCCGGCCTCGTCTCGCTGTGGCAGCCGGAGACCGGCCCCGCGGTCGGCATCCCGTACGTCGTGTTCGCCGGCAACGTCGGCGACGCGGACTCCCTCGTCACGGTCGTCGCCACGCTCGCAGGCGACGATGGAAACAACACGGAAGGACACTCATGACATCCACCGTCGCTGTCATCGGACTCGGCGCCATGGGGCTGCCGATGGCCACCCGCCTCGCCGAGCGCTTCGCGGTGCGCGGCTTCGACATCGCCGCCGAGCGCGTCGCCCTCGCCGCAGAGGCGGGTGTCACGCCGGCGGCGTCCGCGGCCGACGCCGTGGACGGTGCCGACGCGGTGCTCGTCGCCGTCCGGACCGGCGCGCAGCTCGAGGCGCTGCTCTTCGGTGAGGACGGGCTCGCCCCGCACCTCGCCGACGGGGCGGTCGTGATCCTCACCAGCACGGTGGGCACGGACGGCATCGATGCGATCGCTGCCCAGCTCGCCGCGCACGGTGCGCAGCTCGTCGACGCTCCCCTGTCCGGAGGGCCGGTCCGTGCCGGGGAGGGCGACCTCCTCATCGTCGTCGGCGCCACCCCGACCGCTCTGGAGACCGCGCGGCCCGTGCTCGACCAGCTCGCCTCGACGCTGTCCATCGTCGGCGACAAGCCCGGGGACGGCCAGGCGCTGAAGACCGTCAACCAGCTCCTCTGCGGCGTGCACATCGCCGCGGCCGCGGAGGCGCTCGCGCTCGCCGACGCCCTCGGACTGGACCGCGCCCGCACGCTGGACGCGCTGACGGCCGGTGCCGCGAACTCCTTCATGCTCGGCAACCGCGGTCCGCGCGCCCTGCAGGCCTACGACGAGGACGGCGCCGAGGTGCTCAGCCGCCTCGACATCTTCGTCAAGGACCTCGGCATCGTCGGCGACGCCGCCCGCCGGGCGCACCTGTCCACGCCGGTCGCCGCCGCGGCCGAGCAGCTGTTCCTCCTCGGCGAAGCGCAGGGCCTCGGCGCCCTGGACGACTCCGCCGTCATCCGCGTCGTCGCACCCGAACGACTGTCCTGAGCGCGACGTCGCGCACTCACTGAAAGAAGAGATCCAGAGATGCTTCCTCTTCCGATCCTCATCCTGATCGGCCTGGCAGGCCTCGGCCTGCTGCTCCTGCTCATCATCCGGTTCAAGATGCAGGCGTTCTACGCCCTCATCCTCGTGTCGATCATCGTCGGCATCGCGGCAGGCCTGCCGCTGACCACGATCCCCGCCGACGGTGACACCCCCGAGCAGCTCGGTGTCATCCAGGCGATCATCGCCGGTGTCGGCGGCACCCTCGGCTCGGTGGCCGTGCTCGTCGCCCTCGGCTCGATGCTCGGCAAGATCATCGAGCTGTCCGGCGGCGCCGAGTCGCTCGCCGGACGCTTCACCAGCTGGCTGGGCCCGAAGCGCGTCGGCATCGCGCTCGTCATCGCCGCCGGCATCCTGGCGATCCCGGTGTTCTTCGACGCCGGCTTCATCATCCTCATCCCCATCGTGTTCGCCTTCTCGAAGGTGGCCGGTCTCAACCCGATCAAGTTCGGCCTGCCGGTCGCGGGCATCATGCTCGCCGTGCACGTCGCGGTGCCCCCGCACCCGGGCATCGTCGGCGGTTCGGCGATCCTCGGTGCCGACATCGGCTGGGTCACGATCTTCTCCCTCGCGATCTCCGTGCCGCTCGGCGTGCTGTCCTACCTGGTGGCGAAGTGGATCAACACCCGCGAGTTCGCGATGCTCGCGGCCACGAAGGAGATGTACGACAACTTCGGGACGGAGAAGTCGACGCTCACCGGCGGACTCGGCGAGGGCGAGAAGGCGCCGGGCGCCGGCACCGTCCTCGGCCTCATCCTCCTGCCGCTCGTGCTCATCATGCTCGGTACCGCGGTCGCGCCGCTGTTCGAGGCGGGCACGTTCTGGAACGGATTCCTCAGCATGGTCGGTCAGCCGATCTTCGCCCTCATGGTCGCGATCGCCGCCGCGATGTACCTGCTCGGCGTGCGCCGCGGCTGGTCGGCCTCCCACCTCGGCGAGGTCATGGAGTCGGCGCTGCCGGCCGCCGCCGTCATCATCCTCGTCACGGGTGCCGGTGGTGCCTTCGGCCGTATCCTCACGGAGACCGGGATCGGTGGAGCGGTCGCCGAGGTGCTCGCGTCCAGCGGCATGCCCCTGCTCCTCGCGGCCTTCCTCATCTCCCTCATCATGCGTGCCGCCCAGGGATCCGCCACCGTCGCGATCGCCACCACCGCGGGGCTCCTGCTGCCGTCGGTCTCCACGATGGGGCTCGACACCGTGCACACCGCGCTGCTCGCAGTCGCCATCGGCTACGGCGGCCTCGGTCTCAGCCACGTGAACGACTCCGGATTCTGGGTGGTCACGCGGTACCTCGGCCTCTCGGTCAAGGACGGTCTGCGCACGTGGACGCCGCTCACGACGGTGCTCGGCGTGGCCGGCTTCGCGCTGACCTGGATCCTGTACGCGGTGATCCCGGTCTCCTGACCCGTCCGCATGAACGGCCGTCGCCTCCGGGTGGCGGCCGTTCGTCGTCCCCGGCGGGTGGCCGCCGGGGCTGCCGCGGACTACGCTCGCGGGATGAGCGGACTGATCCCGTACCTGCTGTTCCCCGGCAACGCCGCAGAAGCACTCGGCCACTACCGCGACGTCTTCGGAGGCGAGCTCCAGCTGATGGACTACGCGAGCGCCGGTCGTCACGACGGTCCGGGCGATGCCGTCGCGCACGGACAGCTCAGCGGGCCGGTCGAACTCGCCGGGGCCGACGCGGGAGCCGATGACGACGGGGTCCAGATGAGCGGGATGTTCCTCTCGCTCCTCGGCACCGCCGCCCCCGGAACGCTGACCCGCTGGTACGAGGAGCTTTCCGCCGGCGGCCGCGTCATCGACCCGCTGCAACAGCGCCCGTGGGGAGATTTCGACGGCACGCTGGTGGACCGCTACGGCATCCGCTGGCTGATCGGCTTCCACCCCGAGGACTGACCGCCTCCCTCGCCGAAACCCCGCGTTCACGCCGAGACCCCCTCGAACCTGCGCAGGTACGAGGGGGTCTCGGCGGTAAAGCGGGGTCTCGGGTCAGGAGGAGAACAGACGCTGGAGGCGCTGCACGCCCTCGAGGAGCTGGTCGTCACCGAGCGCGTACGACATGCGGATGTAGCCCGACGGACCGAACGCCTCGCCGGGGACGACCGCGACCTCGGCCTGGTCGAGGATGAGGTCGGCGAGCTCCAGCGAGGTGGTCGGGGTCACGCCGCCCCACGTGCGACCGAGCAGGCCCTGCACGTCGGGGTAGACGTAGAACGCTCCGAGCGGGTTCGGGACCACGAGTCCGTCGATCTTCGACAGCTCCGACACGATGAGCTGGCGGCGGCGGTCGAAGGCCTCGCGCATCTTCTCGGCCTCGTCCTGCGGGCCGGTGAGCGCCGCGATCGCCGCCTTCTGCGCGACGTTGTTCACGTTGCTGGTGAGGTGCGACTGCAGGTTGCCGGCGATCTTGATGGCGTCGGCCGGACCCACCATCCAGCCCAAGCGCCAGCCGGTCATCGCATAGGTCTTGGCGACCCCGTTGACGAGGATCGTCTGGTTCGCGGCCTCCGGCACGGCCTCCACGATCGAGGTCGCCTTGACGCCCTCGTAGGTGAGGTTCTGGTAGATCTCGTCGCTGATGATCCAGATGCCGTGCTCCACCGCCCACTCGCCGATGGCCTTCGTCTCCTCGGCCGTGTACACCGAGCCGGTGGGGTTCGACGGCGACACGAACACGAGGACCGTCGTGCGGTCGGTCCGGGCGGCCTCGAGCTGCTCGACGGTCACCTTGTACTCCTGGTCGGCGCCGGCGAAGACCTCGACGGGCGTGCCGTCGGCGAGACGGATCGCCTCCGGGTAGGTCGTCCAGTACGGGGCCGGCAGCAGCACCTCGTCGCCGGGGTTCACGACGGCCTGGAACGCCTGGTACACCGACTGCTTGCCGCCGTTGGTGACGATGATCTGGCCGGGGGAGACCTCGAGCCCGGAGTCGCGGAGCGTCTTGGCGGCGATCGCCTCGCGCAGCGCCGGCAGCCCGGGAGCGGGGGTGTATCGGTAGCTCGCCGGGTCGGCCAGTGCCTCGGCCGCCGCATCCACGATGAACTGCGGCGTGGCGAAGTCGGGCTCGCCCGCGGCATACGAGATGACGGGCTTGCCCTCGGCCTTGAGGGCCTTGGCCTTGGCGTCGACCTTGAGGGTCGCGGACTCGGCGATGGCGGACAGCTTGCGGGAGAGAGGAGCGCGTTCGGTCACGGTTACGAGCGTACTCGGGTCGATACGGCGGGGGAGGTGTGGGATGACGCCAAGATCCGAGGTTCTTTCGGGTTCGGGAGGTCAGTCGGTCGTGAGGCCGTGCGCCTGGGCGACGGCGTCCAGGGTGATGCGTCCCCCCTGCACGTTGAGCCCCTTCGCGAGGGCAGCGTCGTCGGAGGCCGCCCGCTCCCAGCCCTTGGCCGCGATCGCCGAGACGTAGGGGAGGGTGGCGTTCGTCAGCGCCCGGGTCGCGGTCGTCGGAACGGCGCCCGGCATGTTCGCGACGCAGTAGTAGATCGAGTCGTGCACCGCGAAGGTCGGGTCGTCGTGCGTGGTCGGACGGGAGCCCTCGAAGCAGCCGCCCTGATCGATCGCGATGTCGACGAGCACGGACCCCGGCTTCATGGCCGCGACCATGTCGTCGGTCACGAGCTTGGGGGCCGCGGCGCCGGGGATCAGGACGGATCCGATGACGAGATCCGCCGTCGTCAGCTCCTCGGCGATGTCGTACCGGCTGGAGGCGCGCGTCTCCAGAGCACCGCCGTAGCGGTGCTCGAGCTCGCGCAGGCGGGGGAGCGCCACGTCGACGACGGTGACCTTGGACCCGAGCCCGAGCGCGTTCGCGGCGGCGTGCTCGCCCGCGACGCCGCCGCCGATCACGACGGTCTTGGCCCGCGGGGTGCCGGCGATGCCGCCCAGCAGCATGCCGCGGCCGCCCTGCGAACGCAGCAGCGAGTGGGACCCCATGATGACGGAGAGGCGGCCGGCGATCTCGCTCATCGGCACGAGCAGCGGCAGGGTGCGATCCGGCAGCTGCACGGTCTCGTAGGCGACGGCGGTCGTGCCGGCCGCGACGAGCGCCTCGGTCAGCGGGCGATCGGCCGCGAGGTGGAGGTAGGTGAAGAGCGTGAGGTCGGGACGGAGGAAGCCGTACTCCTCGGCCACGGGCTCCTTGACCTTGATGAGGAGGTCGGCCTCGCCCCACGCGTCGGCGGCGGTCGCGACGATCTCGGCACCGGCCGCGCGGTACGCGTCGTCATCGATGCTCGACCCGACGCCGGCTCCCGACTGCACGAGCACGCGGTGCCCTTCCCGCACGAGCCGATCGGCGCCGGCCGGGGTGAGGGCGACGCGGTTCTCGTTGTTCTTGACTTCGGTCGGGACGCCGATCTTCATCGATCCTCCAGGTGTCGGGGCGCGGGGTGCAGACAAGGATCGCAGAAACGTCGAGACATCGACAGATTCGATGAAGACTCTTCGGTGAAGGCTCGAATCCTGAATAATGCTTCGTATGACCACCGCCGCCGCGTCATCCGAGCCGAACAGCGTTCGGGCTCCCGCGCTCGACCCCACCGACGCGCGGATCGTGCAGCTCCTCACCGCCGACGGCAGGATGACGAACGCCGAGCTGGCCGGACGACTGGGAGTCGCCCCGTCGACGGCACACGCACGCCTGCGCGGGCTGATCGAGCGCGGGGTCATCACCGGGTTCCACGCGAGCGTCGACGAACGCGAGCTCGGCGCCGGACTCCAGGCGATCATCGGCGTCAGCCTGCGCCCGGCCGCCCGGCGGGAGAGCATCGTCGAGTTCGCGGATCGCGTGCGCGCGCTGCCGCAGGTGATCCAGGTGTTCTTCCTCGGCGGGGACGACGACTTCCTCCTGCACATCGCGGTCGCCGACTCGTCGGAGATGCGCGAGTTCGTGCTCGAGCACCTGTCCGCGCAGAGCAGCGTGGCATCGACCCGCACGAGCATCGTGTTCGACTACCACCGCAACTCGGTCGCCGCGTCGTTCCACTGAGTCGGCGCGCGGCGACTCAGGTCTCGAACGAGGAGGGGACGGCGCAGTAGTCGGCGAAGCGCCGGGTGGGATGGGCCGGATCGGTCACGTCGACGAGGGCGTTCGCCGCGGTGTGCGGGGGCTCGTCTCCGGCGAGCTGCCAGAGGACGTAGTTCCACATCCCGCGTGCGCTCGGCGACACGATCGCGCCCGGTCCGGACACGAGGAGCACGGCGTCGCTGTCGGTGGCGCGGAACGGCCCGACCACGTCGGTGCGGAGAGCGGCTTCCTCCCCGTCGGCGGTGTGTGCGCGCTCGACGGTCTGGCCGGCAGCGGTGAGAGCGGCGCCCAGGCCATCCGCGGCCGCGCGCGAACGCTCGGCGTCGGCCCCGGCGACCGCGACCAGCCGTCGCCCCCGCGGGTACAGGTGCAGGAACTCCTCGGCGATGCTGTCCCATACGGCGCTCATGGCTCCAGGCTACGCCCGGCAGGGAACGTGCGGGCCGGGTGGGACGCGAGGATGCCGCGGACCTCGCGGCCCGCGGCATCCCGGCATCGTCAGTCCTCGTCGATCAGGAACCGGCTGTAGGCGCCCAGGGTGAGGAAGGTCGGGAACTCCTCGCGGAGGGCGACCTCGCGGAAGATCTCGGCGGCGTCGTCGAAGCGGTCGCCTTCGCGTCGCTCGACCTCGTCCAGCACCTCGCCGATCAGCCCCTCGACGTACTCGACCGTGATGGGCGTGCCGTCCTGCGTGGTGCGGTCCTGGTGGATCCACTGCCACACCTGCGAGCGGCTGATCTCCGCGGTCGCGGCATCCTCCATGAGGTTGTCGATCGCCACGGCGCCGAGCCCGCGCAGCCAGGCCTCCAGGTAGCGGATGGCCACCGAGACGTTGTCCCGCACGCCCTGCGCCGTGATCGGCCGACCGATGTGCAGGTCGAGCAGGTCGCGCGCCTCCACGTGCACGTCGTCACGCTGACGGTCGATCTGGTTCGGGCGGTCTCCGAGCACGGCGTCGAACTCGGCCTGCGCCGCCGGGATCAGGTCCGGATGGGCGACCCAGGTGCCGTCGAAGCCGTCGCCGGCCTCGCGCTTCTTGTCGGCCGACACCTTCTCGACCGCGCGTGCCGTCACCTCGGGGTCGCGGCGGTTCGGGATGAACGCGCTCATGCCGCCGATGGCGAAGGCTCCGCGCTTGTGGCACGTCTGCACGAGCAGCTCGGTGTAGGCCCGCATGAACGGCACCGTCATCGTGACCTCGCTGCGGTCGGGGAGCACGAAGCGGGCGCCGCGGCCGCGGTAGTTCTTGATGATGGAGAAGATGTAGTCCCAGCGCCCGGCGTTCAGGCCCGCGCAGTGGTCGCGCAGCTCGTACAGGATCTCGTCCATCTCGAACGCGGCAGGCAGCGTCTCGATGAGCACGGTCGCGCGGATGGTGCCGTGCGGGATGCCGATGTACTCCTCGCTGAAGGAGAACACGTCGTCCCACAGCTTGGCCTCTTCGCTGGACTCGAGCTTCGCGATGTAGAAGTACGGTCCGCGTCCGCCCTCGATCAGCGCCTGCGCGTTGTGCAGGAAGTAGAGGCCGAAGTCGACCAGCGATCCGGAAGCCGAGGTGCGGCGGCCGGCGCGGTCGATGAAGGAGAGGTGCTTCTCCGGCAGGTGCCACCCGCGCGGGCGCATCACGATGGTGGGGGTGCGCTCGGCGGTGACGCGGTACTCCTTGCCCTCGGGAGAGGTGAAGGCGAGCTCGCCGCGGATCGCGTCGCGCAGGGACAGCTGCCCCTCGATGACGTTCTTCCAGGTGGGGCTCGTGGCGTCCTCCTGGTCGGCGAGCCAGACGCGAGCCCCGGAGTTGAGGGCGTTGATCGTCATCTTCGGGTCGGTGGGTCCGGTGATCTCGACGCGGCGGTCCTCGAGCCCGGGGCCGGCGCCGGCGACCCGCCACGTGGAGTCCTGACGGATGTGCGCGGTGTCCTCGCGGAACTGGGGGTCGTGCCCGTTGCCGATCTCGAAGCGGCGACGCATCCGGTCGGCCAGCCGGTCATGGCGGCGGGAGGCGAATCGGTGGTGGAGCTCGGTGAGGAAGGCGAGCGCCTCCGGGGTGAGGATCTCGTCGTAACGGTCGCGCATGGGCCCGGCGATCTCGATCGCGGGTCCCTGTCGGGTCGTCTGCATCGGTGCGGTGGTCATGATCGTGTCCTTTGCCTTGTGCCGAGCCCCCGGGTTGTCGTCGAGACCCCGGGCTCCCGGCGTGTGCGGGGCGGGGTCTCGACGAGAACCGGGGGTCTCAGGGGAGAATCAGTGGAACTGGGCGGTCTCGGTGGAGCCGGCCAGGGCGAGGGTCGCGCTGTCGGGGTTGAGCGCGGTGGAGATGACGTCGAAGTAGCCGGTGCCCGCCTCGCGCTGGTGCTTGGTGGCGGTGTAGCCGTCGGCCTCGGCGGCGAACTCGGCTTCCTGCAGCTCGACGTAGGCGCTCATGGCGCGCTCGGCGTAACCGCGGGCGAGGTCGAACATGGAGTGGTTCAGGGCGTGGAACCCGGCCAGGGTGATGAACTGGAACTTGTAGCCCAGGTCTGCCAGCTCCTGCTGGAACGTCGCGATCTCGGCGTCCGACAGGTGGCGCTTCCAGTTGAAGCTCGGCGAGCAGTTGTAGGCCAGGAGCTTACCGGGGAACTGTGCGTGGATCGCCGCGGCGAACTCCCGGGCCAGCGCGATGTCCGGCTCCCCGGTCTCGACCCAGAGCAGGTCGGCGTAGGGGGCGAACGCGAGGCCGCGGCTGATGACCGACTCGATGCCCGGGCGGATCCGGTAGAAGCCCTCGGACGTGCGCTCGCCGGTGGTGAACTCCCGGTCGCGCTCGTCGACGTCGCTCGTGAGCAGATCGGCGGCGAGGGCGTCGGTGCGGGCGATGATGACGGTCGGCACGCCGGCGACGTCCGCCGCGAGTCGGGCCGCGTTCAGCGTGCGGATGTGCTGCTGCGTGGGCACGAGCACCTTCCCGCCGAGGTGCCCGCACTTCTTCTCGCTCGCCAGCTGGTCCTCCCAGTGGATGGCCGCGGCGCCGGCCTGGATGAGGGACTGCGCGAGCTCGTAGGCGTTGAGCGGACCGCCGAAACCCGCCTCGGCGTCGGCGACGATCGGCGCGAGCCAGTCCTGCGTGATCTCGCCCTCGGCGTGCTCGAGCTGGTCCTGCCGGAGCAGGGCGTTGTTGATGCGGCGCACGACCGCCGGGACCGAGTTCGCGGGGTAGAGCGACTGATCGGGGTAGGTCTGTCCGGCGAGGTTGCCGTCCGCGGCGACCTGCCAGCCGGAGAGGTAGATGGCCTTCAGCCCGGCGCGCACCTGCTGCACGGCCTGGCCTCCGGTGTAGGCGCCGAGAGCCCGGATGTAGTCCTCCGTGTGCAGGAGGTTCCAGAGGTTCTCCGCGCCGCGGTGGGCGAGGGTGGCGTCCTCGCGGACCGAGCCGCGGATGCGGATGACGTCCTCCGCGGAGTAGGTGCGCTCGACGCCGTCCCATCGCGGGTCGGTGTCCCAGATCTCCTGAAGCTCCGCGGCCGTCTGGACCTGGTCGCCGGCGCGCAGGCCGGCGGGGCGCGGGGTGGGGGTCGCTGCGGTGTTCGTCATGGTGTCTCCTCGGATGGGAATCGGCGTCGGTGCCGATGGCGTGCCTCCACTCTGTGTGAAGTTCCCCTGCTCTCCCTCGCTGAATCGAGGAGAAGTTTGCGCGAATTTCTGTTTTCGTGACAGACTCGGCCCTCACGCCCCGCTCACCCGGCCTGGCGGGATCAAGAAGGATCCCGGCGCGGCCTCGCGCGGAGCATTCCCGATCCCGCACCGGCGCGGACGGCGGGCTGAGAGGAGCCGACATGGACGACACCGCGGAAGACACCGACGCCCTCACCGTCGGCCGACGCATCCGCCAGCTGCGCACAGCTCGGGGCCTGACGCTCGAGGAGCTCGCCGCCGCAGTCGATCGGGCGCCGAGCCAGCTGTCGATGATCGAGACCGGCAAGCGCGAGCCGAAGCTTACGCAGTTGCAGGCCATCGCCCGCGCGCTCGGGGTGACCATCGACGCGCTGCTTTCCGGGGAGCCGCTCGACGAGCGCAGCGCGATCGAGATCGCCCTGGAGCGCGCGATGAAGGGGCAGACGTTCCAGGCGCTGGGCATCGCGCCGTTCCGCATCGCCAAGAGCGTGCCCACGGAGGCGCTGAAGGCGCTGCTCGCCCTGCAGGGTGAGATCGACCGGCTGAAGGACGAGCGCGCCGCGACGCCCGAGGAGGCCCGGCGTGCCAACGTGGAGCTCCGACACTTGATGCGCCGCCAGGACAACCACTTCGCCGACCTCGAGGCGAAGGCGGCCGACATCCTCGCGGCCGTCGGCCATCCCGGGGGACCGCTGACCCAGCGCACCGCGTCCGAGATCGCGGCGCACCTCGGCTTCACCCTCCACTACGCCGCCGACCTGCCGCAGACCACCCGCAGCGTCGCCGACCTCGCGAACGGCCGGCTGTACCTGTCGAGCAGCGTGCCGGCGAAGGGTGATGCTCGCACCGCCGTGCTGCAGGCGCTGTCGAGTCGGATCCTGGGGCACGCCGAGCCGCGCAGCTACGCCGAGTTCCTCCGGCAGCGCGTCGAGACGAACTACCTCACCGGCGCCCTGCTGATGCCTGAGGCCGACGTCGTCCCCGCCCTGAAGGACGCGAAGCAGCGGCGCGCGATCTCCATCGAAGACCTCCGGGATGCGTACTCGGTATCGTACGAGACGGCGGCGCACCGGTTCACGAACCTCGCCACGCGGCACCTCGACATCCCCGTCCACTTCCTCAAGGTGCACGAGTCGGGCACGATCACCAAGGCGTACGAGAACGACGACGTGAACTTCCCGACCGACCGCCTCGGCGCCATCGAGGGGCAGATGTGCTGTCGCCGGTGGACCTCCCGGGTGGTCTTCGACGAGGATGACCGCTTCAACCCGTACTACCAGTACACCGACACCGGCAACGGCACCTACTGGTGCACCGCCCGCGTCGAGGCGTCGAGCGAGGGCCTGCACTCGGTGAGCGTGGGGGTACGGTTCGACGACACGAGGTGGTTCGTGGGCAGGGACACCCCGCACCGCGGCGTCTCGAAGCACTCGGTCGAGGTGTGCTGCCGTCGGGCTCCCGCCGAGCTGGAGGAGCGGTGGCGCGAGAACTCCTGGCCCAACGTGAAGACCCCGCGCACGCTGCTGGCGACTCTGCCCACGGGAGCCTTCCCCGGCGTCGACACCACCGACGTGTACGAGTTCCTGGAGTCTCACGCGCCCCGGTGATCCCGCTCGGTACGCTCGGTCGATGAGCAGTGACGTCTTTTCCGGTCCCTTCGGCGCGATGCCCGAGGCGGGTGCCGCCGCGATCCTGTGGATGCCCCCGCAGGCGGATGCTCCGGGGCCGGTCCGCTTCGTCGACGGCTTCGAGCCCTTCGCCGAGTTCGCGTGGGGCCAGGGGGCCGACCCCGCAGTGCTCGCCGTCGACCTCGGGGCGACGTGGGACTTCGTCGCCGGTCATCCAGAGGCGCTGGAAAGCGAGAGGCTGGCCACGGCGGCGGCGCGGTTCGTGGGGAACGTCATCGCGGTCGTGCACCCGGCCGCGACATGGAGGATGACGGGCGAGCCGGAGATCGGGACCAACACCCTCTCGATCCCGGTCGCGGGGCTCGTGCAGGGGATGGTCCAGCAGCCCGAGCAGCGGGACGCGTTCCTGCAGATGCTCGCGTCGTGGGAGCAGGACGACCTCGATGACCAGGAGATGAGGGCGCTGTCCGCGGAGGACTCCGCTCCTGCGGTCGTCGTCCCGGCGCGCGCGTACGTCCGGCCTGCTCTCCCGCTGCTGGACTTCCATGACGAGAGCGGCGAGGTCATCCGCTACGGACACCGCTGGCCCGACGGCATCGCGCCGGAGGAGTCGTACTCCCGCGAGTCCCACCCGGAGCGCTTCGCACCGCTCTCCCTCGTGGTCGACGCGCTCGTCGAGCACCTCTCCCGCGAGTACGCGGTCGAGGTGCGGCGAGAGGCGGGGGAGGGCGCGACGGAGCGCATCGTGCTCGCACCGGCGCGCGGTGCGCAGATCACGATCACGCCGGCCGTTCCCTCCGTCTGCGTCGAGGCCGGCGCCCTGTTCCACGCGATCGTGCCGTCGTGCATCTGCGATGCGTGCGATGAGACCGCCGAGACCGCGGCGGACGAGCTGGAGCGGATCGTGCTGTCGATCGCCGCTGGCGGCTTCCGGGAGAAGTACCCCGTCGGTCACCGTGCGTGGCTGTACACGGAGGTCCGGTCAGCGGACGGCGAGCGGCGGGAGAGCAGCTCAGGCCCCGCCCCGGAGGCGCCCGCGGAGGCGCGAGAGCGCGCGGCCGTCCTGCTGCGCGGGCTCGACGACGGCTGGTGGCCCGCCTGGCCCCTCCGCTCGACCCCCGCCTGACCCCGCGCCACCCCGGCCCACCTCCGCCCCGCCTGCACGACGGTGTTCCGCGTGCACGACCCGAGGGGCGGGTGAATCGTGCATCCGTCGCCGGATCGTGCAGGGGAAGTTAGTTTGATCTTGCTTAGTCAAGATTGACTATGTTACTTTCATCGAGCCATCAATGACGAACGGCCGAGAAGGGACCCTCATGGCTACTTCCTCTGCGGAAACCCGATTCCGCACCACTGCCACCCTGACGTGCGTTCTCGCCGCCACGCTGACGCTCGGAGCATGCTCCTCGCCGGCGCCCGGCGGCGATACCGCCCCCACGAGCGCGGGCGGCAGCGACGCCTGCCAGCGCAACCAGGATGCCGGCACCATCACCTACATCTCCGGCTACGGCTACTCCGCCAGCGCCGGGCAGCTCGACGTGTTCCTGGCGAAGGAGCTGGGCTACTTCGACGACCTCTGCCTCGACGTGGAGATCAACGCCTCCGGCGCGAACGGGCAGCAGCTCGTCGCCTCGGGGCAGGCGCAGTTCACCGCGCTCGGCTCCGCCTCCGACGTGATGCTCGCCGCGGCGAACAGCAAGAACCTCACCGCGGTCGCGACGTACGGCACGACCCCGCCGTTCTCGATCTTCGGCAATGAGAAGCTCACCGACCTCACCGACCTCGAAGGCGGCTCGCTGGGGTACTTCATCAACCTCACGCCCATCGCCTCGGCCATGCTCGACGAGGCCGGCGTCGACGTCTCGAAGGTCGAGATGGTGAAGATGACCAACTACGACCCGACCGTCGTCGTGCGCGAGCAGGTCGACGCGATCGTCGGCTACGCCTCCAACCAGCCGCAGACCCTCAAGGCGCAGGACCTCCCGTTCAGCGAGTTCCTGCCCGCCGACCTCGGCGTCGAGGGCACGTACAACGTCATGGAGGTGAACTCGCGCTTCCTCGACGAGCACCGCGAGGTCGCGGCCGACTTCATGCGCGCGAGCCTCAAGGCCCTGCAGTTCTGCCTCGACGAGGCGGACGAGTGCATCGACATGCTGGCGGCCCTCGCGGAGGAGAACGGTCAGGGCGCGGCGTTCCCGCGCGATCAGCTCGCCCGCACGTGGGAGGTCGAGTCGGCCTGGGTGCGCGAGAGCGCGGGCGGCAACCCCGGCGTGCAGACGGCAGACATGTGGCAGCCGGAGTACGAGATCGTGCAGGAGTACGGCGATGTCAAGGACCTCCCCGCCATCGCCGACATGATGGACCCGGATCTCGTGGCCGACCTGTACGACGGCGACACCCTCATCTGGGCGGAGAAGTGATGACCGCGGCACAGGGGGCGGGCGTCGAGGTCAGGAACGTCTCGAAGGCCTTCGGCGTCGACGGAGCCCAGGTGACCGTGCTCGACGACGTGAGCCTCACGATCGGCATGGGCGAGTTCGTGTCGGTGATCGGCCCCAGCGGATGCGGCAAGTCCACGCTGCTCAAGGTGGTCGCCGGACTCCTCGACGCCGACTCCGGCACCGTCACGATCGACGGCGAGAGCGTCACGGCGGCCTCCCGCGACAAGAAGATCGGTCTCGTCCCGCAGTCCCCGGCGCTGCTGCCGTGGAAGACGGTCCGCGAGAACGTCGAGCTCCCCGTGCGGATCAACCGCGGGGCCAACGGCGACCGCGCCCTCCGTGACCCGGCCGAGCTGCTGTCGACGTTCGGTCTCGGCCATGCGTTGAAGAAGTACCCCGGGCAGCTCTCCGGCGGCATGCAGCAGCGCGCCGCGATCGCCAGGGCCTTCGTGTTCGATCCGGCCATCATGCTGATGGACGAGCCGTTCTCGGCCCTCGACGAGATGAACCGCGACCTGCAGCGCATCGCCCTGCTGGACTTCTGGCAGTCGAACCGCAAGGCCGTGATGTTCGTGACGCACTCGGTGCCGGAGGCGATCATGCTGTCCGACCGCATCGTGGTCATGGCCGCCCACCCCGGACGCATCGCCGAGGTGATCGATGTGAACCTCCCGCGGCCGCGGACCGAGGAGGCGTACGCGACGGACGAGTTCCGCGACCTGGAGGCAGTCGTGCGCGGTGCGCTGCGCGCGCAGACGGAGAAGGCCCATGTCTGAGCTGACGATGAGAGACACCACCGCGACCCTCGCCACCGCCCGGCTGAAGGCGCAGCCCCGACGCGGCATCCCCGGGTGGCTCCGCTGGGGTTCCTGGGTCCCGACCCTGATCACGTTCGTGATCGCGGCCCTGCTCTGGCAGATCGTGGCGTGGACCAACCCGTACGTCCTCCCGACGCTGGAGGCCATCGGCGCCAGCCTCGTCGAGGACGCCGGCATGTACTGGTCCAACTTCCTCGTGACGCTGCTCGAGGTCGTCGTCGGAGCCTCCGCCGGCATCCTCGCGGGCTTCCTCCTGGCGGTCGTGATGGCCGAGTTCCAGATCATCGAGCGCGCCGTCATGCCGTTGGTCATCATCGTGATGGTGACGCCGATCGTCGCGATCGCTCCGGCGCTCGTCGTCGCCTTCGGGTTCGGCATGGTGCCGAAGTTCATCGTCACCGGCCTCGTGGTGTTCTTCCCGATGCTCGTGAACTCGCTCGCGGGCCTCCGCGACGTGGACCAGAAGGCGCTCGACGTGTTCACGACGCTGCACGCCTCGCGGTGGGAGATCTTCCGCGAGCTGCGGTTCCCCGGCAGCATGCCGTACGTGTTCGCCGGTCTGCGGATCGCTCTGCCCCTCGCCGTGGTCGGCGCGGCCGTGGCCGAGTTCGTCGCGGCAGGGCAGCAGGCCGGTCTCGGCTCCCTCGTCACCACCTCGGCTGCGCAGGCGAACCTGCCCGTGACCTGGGCGAGCATCGCCCTGCTCTGTCTGCTCGGGGTGCTCCTCATCGTGCTTCTCGCGGTCGTGCGCCGGCGCGTCCTGTGGTGGAGCGACGGCGAGGTCACCGCGAAGGGCTGAGCTCACCACCCCCCCGGTCCCGGGGGCGCGACCCCTGCGCCCCCGGGTTCCCCCGGCGTGCCCGGAAACTCCGAACGACACCATCCCCCACTCCCAGGAAGGCATCCGCCATGACCGCTCAGCACCCCGTGAAGACCCTGCGGCTCGGACTCTTCGAGAACGCCCAGGCCAACGACTCCGGCACCGCGACCTGGCGCCACCCCGACAACCGGCGCTACCTGTTCGACAAGCTCGACTACTGGCGCGACACCGCGCGCCTGGTCGAGGACGCGGGCTTCGACTTCCTCTTCCTCGCCGATGCGTGGGGCTGGGCCGACGTCGCCGGCGAGCGCCCGGACATCTGCTCGGTCGAGGGCCTGGACCTGCCGCGGCTCGACCCGGCGATCATCCTCGCCGCGCTCATCCCGGAGACCACCCGCCTCGGCCTCGTCGCCACCGGGTCGACCCTGCTCGAGCCTCCCTACTCCTTCGCCCGGCGCCTGGCCACCCTCGACATCCTGTCCGGCGGCCGGATCGGCTGGAACGTCGTCACCACCGGCACCGCCGACACCGCGGTGCAGGGCTTCGGTGTGCCGATGGTCGGGCACGACGAGCGCTACCTGATGGCGGACGACTTCATGCAGGTCGTCTACAAGCTGTGGGAGGAGGCCTGGGAGGAGGGGGCGCTGGAGCGCGACAAGGCGGGCCGTTTCGCCGACCCGGCCAAGGTGCACCGCATCGCGCACGACGGGCCCTACTTCCGCTCGCACGGCTACGGCAACACGCAGCGCTCGCCGCAGGGCACGCCGGTGCTGTTCCAGGCCGGGGCGTCGCCCGCCGGCCGCGAGTTCGGCGGCAGGCACGGCGAGGCGATCTTCGTGGGGAGCGGCTCGGTCGAGCAGCTCCGTGCGCACTCCTCGGCGATCCGTGAGGAGGCGGTGAAGAACGGCCGTGGCGCGCACGAGGTGAAGATCATGTCGGCGTTCGCCGCGGTCGTCGGAAGCACCGAGGAGGAGGCGCGCCGCACGTACGCGGAGGTCGCCGACGCGCAGAACCCCCAGGTCACCGTGGCGTCCTACGCCTGGTTCACCGGGCTCGACCTGTCGTCGTACGACCCGAGCACCCCGATGTCCGAGCTCAGCACCGAGCTCTCGCAGACGCAGGTCGCCCGCTTCGCCGACAAGACGGTGGGCGACGTGCTGGGCGACTGGCACGCGCACGGGGTCGGCGCCCGGCCCATCGTGGGCACGCCGGAGCAGGTGGCGGACCGGATGATGGAGCTCGCCGACGGCGCCGATCTCGACGGCTTCCTCTTCGCCCCGGTGATCCCGCCGGCCTCGACCGCCGACTTCATCGAGCACGTGCTGCCGATCCTCAAAGAGCGCGGGGCGATCAGCGACCCCGCCGCCGAGCCGGAGTCGCTGCGGGAACGGCTGATGGGCACCCCGACGCCCGCGCTCGCCGAGTCCCACGTGGGTTCGTCGTTCCGGCGGACGATGGCCCGTGTCTGAGACCTTCGCCGGCGTCGCCGTCGTGGGGAGCGCGAACCTCGATCTCGTGGTCGAGGTCTCGCGCCCACCCCGCGTCGGAGAGACGCTGCTCGGTCGTGCCGTGGGACGCTTCCCCGGTGGCAAGGGCCTCAATCAGGCCGTCGCGGCGGCGCGCACGGGAGCCTCGACGCGGTTCTGCGGTGTCGTCGGCGCGGACGAGGCGGGGGCCGTGCTGGAGGCGGCGCTAACGGAGGCGGGCGTGGACGCCGTGCTCCGCCGCTCCGCGTCCGCGCCGACCGGGGTCGCGCATGTGCTGGCCTTCGACGACGGCGACAACAGCATCCTCGTGGCGGCGGGGGCGAACGGCGAGCTCACTCCGGAGGACGCCGTGGCCGGGATCGCCGGAGCGGCTGTGGTGCTCGCTCAACTCGAGGTGCCGTTCGCCGCGGTCGCCGCCGCCCTCGTGGCCGCCCGGGGTGCGGGGGCGCGCACGATCCTCAACGCCGCCCCCGCGCACGAGGCGGCGGTCGCGCTGCTGCCGGAGGTGGACGTGCTGGTCGTGAACGAGACCGAGTGCGCGGAGCTCGGCGGCGTCGAGCGGCTCCTCAGGGCGGGTGCCGGAGCTGTCGTGCTCACGGAGGGGGCCGCGGGGGTGACGCTGCATCGGCTGGGACGGCCCGGTGCGCACGTAGCGGCCTTCCGCATCGACGCCGTCGATACGACGGGGGCCGGGGACGCCTTCTGCGGTGCCCTCGCCGCCGGCCTCGCCCAGGGCCAGGACATCGAGCACGCTCTCGTGCGCGCCTGTGCCGCGGGGGCGATCGTCGCCCGGCACCGCGGGGCGACCACTCCGGCGCTGTCCGTGGCGGCCCTGGAGGCTCTGGTGGCCGGGCGCTGAGTCGCGTGCGCCCTGCGTGCGCCTTCCGGGGTCAGCGCGGGGGAGCGGGTTCCGCCTCCGTCGTCTCCGCCGTCTCGCCGGCGAACGTGTACGCCCCGGCGCGCAGCCGCTCCAGCAGTGCCAGGAGCCACTGCTTCTCGGCCGTGAGCCGGGCGGTGGAGAGGTCGAAGATCTCGCGGACGTACTCCGGGGTCGTCTCCGAGCGCAGCGTGTCCTGCACGTCGAAGCCGTTCTGCGTGATGATGGCATCGCTCTTGATGAGGCGGTGCTCGAGGCCGGCGATGACCTCCTGCCGGCTGAGCACGAACATGAACGAGGCCACGGTCATGATCGCCTGCGTGTCGAATGCCGCGACGTTCCACAGGTTCTCGCGCAGCATGCGCTGCAGCTCCACCTCGCCGGCCGGGGTGATGCGGTAGGTGGTGCGCGCCGGGCGCTTGCCCTCGGTCTCGGTGCCGCTCTCCGCCACGTAGCCGTCGACCTCGAGTGCGCGGAGGGCGTTGTAGATCGAACCGGGCTGGATGTGCGCCCATTCGTCGACGTGCCAGGTCATGAGCTCGCGGCGGAGGAAGTAGCCGTGAACGGGCTGGAACTGCTTGACAGCGCCGAGGACGACGAGGCGGGTGGTCGACATGCGCTTCATGCTAACGGCTCGGTGTCGCGAAACCTGTTGTTTGCATGGTCAAAAATGCATATGATTCAAACTAGTCAAAGTTGACTAACGAAAGGACTTCGTGATGACCACTGCCGTGACCGACGCCCTGCCGCGGGACCGCGCTCTCCGTCGCGCCTTCTCCGTCTATCCGACCGGTGTGGTCGCGCTCGCCGCGCACGTCGACGATCGAGCCGTCGGCATGGCGGTCAACTCCTTCACCTCGATCTCACTGGAACCCGCCCTCGTCGCGGTGAGTGCCGCCCGCACCTCGAAGACCTGGCCGGTGCTCCGAGCCGTCCCGGAGCTGGGGATGAGCGTCCTCGCGGCGCACCACGAGCCGCTCAGCCGCTCGCTGTCCGCGCGCGAAGGGGACCGGTTCGGCGGCCATGCCTGGCATCGCTCGGAGGGCGGGGCCGTGTTGATCGACGACGCCGCGCTCTGGCTCACCTGCCGCCTGCACAGCACGTTCGACGGCGGCGACCACGAGATCGCGCTCTACGAGATCCAGGACGTGACGCTCTTCGACGACGTCGAGCCGCTCGTGTTCCACCAGAGCCGCTACCGCGCGATCTCGCCCGCCGCAGACGTGTGACCGGACCGGCGCTCCCGGTGCTCTCCGGCCTCGTCGTCCCCGGCGACGGCCGCGGGCGACTGCTCGGCTTCCCGACCGCGAACCTCGCCCTGCCCGAGCGGCTGCTGCCCGACGACGGCATCTACGCGGCCTGGGCGCGGCTGCCCGATGACGACCGGCGGTGGGAGGCGACGGCGAGCGTCGGGGCCAACCCGACGTTCTGCGGCGACCGGGCGCGGCGACTCGAGGTGCACCTGCACGACGTCGACCGCGACCTCTACGGACAGCGGCTGTCGGTTGAGCTCGTCGCGCTGCTCCGGCCGACCCTCCGTTTCGATGGGGTCGAGGAGCTCGTCGCTCGCACCGCCGCGGATGTCGCCGCCTCCCGGCGGCTCCTCGCCCGCTGAGCCCCGTCGACTCCGGTTTCGTGGTTCGAGTTCCGCGTTCCGGCGGCACGATTCCGGTCCGGCTGCACGACTCATCGGGGCGATCCGTCGTGCATACGTGGTGAGGTCGTGCAGGTGTCGCGGGAGAGGTGGGCACGGATGGGGCCGGGTCGGTCGCGGCGGATTCTGCCGGCTGAGACGACCCCGGACCCGCTCCCAGGCCGACCGGTTCCGGCGGCACGATCCCGGTCCGGGTGCACGACTCATCGGGGCGATCCGTCGTGCATACGTGGCGAGGTCGTGCAAGCGTCGCGGGGGAGAGGGGAGAGGCCGGGACGGAAGGGGCCGGGTCAGTCGCGGGCGGTCTGCAGCAGTGCCCACACCTCGGCCCGGGCGGGGAAGGTCGTCAGGTCGACCCCGAGGAGGGCGCCGGCATGGGAGACCCGGGAGCGGAGGGTGTGCCTGTGGATGCCCAGGGCGGCTGCGGCCTGCTCGGCCCGCGCGTCGTGGTCGAGCCAGGTGCGCAGCGCGTGTTCGAGCGCGGTGCCGTGGGCGGCGTCGTGTTCCCGGAGCGGGGCGAGCCGCGACTCCGCGACGAGCCGGGCCTCATCTGTCGCCAGTGCCGTGAGCAGACTGGATCCGACCGTGTCGGCGTACCGGACGGCGCCGCTCGTGCCGGGCTGACGGAGCGCGACGAGCGCCTGCGCGTGCGCCCGGGAGAAGGCGTCGTACCCCTCCGGAGCGGAGACGCCGACGCGGGCGGTGAAGCGGGCGGCCACATCGTCGAGAAGCGGCTCGTCGGTCGCGGAGATGCAGATGACGACGCCGTCCTCGGAATCGGCGAGGAACGCGGGAGTGCCGTGGTCGAGGCGCCGGCGCTCCCACCAGTCGAGGAGCGGCTCCGCCGGGGCGTCTCCCGTCACGGCGACCACCACGGGGGCGGGCGGGAGGCTCCCGAGCACCCGGCGCGCGAGGCCGGGGTCGTCGCCCAGGAGCGAGCGCAGCAGCTGCGTGTGCAGGCGGCGACGGCCGCGGGTGAGCTGCTCGCTCTGCTCCCGCGCGAGTCCGGCCATCGCGATGACCGACGTGACGACGGCTCTGGCCTCCTGGTCGAGGGCGTCGGCCTCCACGGCGAGGACGCCGCGCAGGTGCCCGCCCCGCCCCACCGTGAAGAGCATGAAGGTGTGCGCCTCGAGGGTGAGGGACTGCCCCGCCTCGAGTCCGCGGTCGAGGATCTCCTGGACCCGCGTCCCGAGCTCTTCCCGGACAGTCGTCGAGAACGCATCGCGGGGGTGGGCGACGAGCAGGTCGCCCGCCGCGTCGAACATGCCGGCCCAGGCGCCGAGACGACGGCCGAGCTCGGTGACGATGGCGTCCAGCCCGCGCGGTCGGAGCGCGGCGAGGGCCAGGGCGCGCTGGGTGTCGAGCGCCCAGGTGCGCCGGGCGTAGGCCTGCGCCGCGATCGCCTCGGAGTGCGCGCGGGCCACCGCGATGAACGGCGTGCGGTATGGCACCTCGAACAGCGGAATGCCCTGGTCGGCGCACGCAGCGATCAACTCCCCCGGCGTTCCCGAGCGATGCACGTCGGTGCCGAACCCGAGCCCCAGCACTCCGCGCTCGGCGAGGCGCACGACGTAGGGCGGAATGGCGTCCGCGTCGTCGAACTGGGTACCCGTGGTCAGGAGCACCAGGTCTTCCGCGAGGAAGGGCGTCGGGTCCGCGAGATCCGAGCTGTGCACCCAGCGCAGCGGCCGGTCGAGTGCGCCGTCCGGCAGGTCGGTGGCGGCGGAGACGAGGCGCAGGTCCAGATCACGGCGCCGCAGCAGGGCGGACAGCGTGGGCGGATCGGTGGGGGCCATGCGATCTCCGGTTGTACGAGACGGCGAAATCAATTCTCCGATTGTACGACCCGGCGAATGCGTGCGTCTCCGCTGCCGCCGTACGCTCGCGACATGGCTCTCCTCGACACCGCAGCACCCGCAGTCCCCCTCGGCGGCCCCGACCTCCCGCAGGAGCGTCGCCTCGTCACGGAACTCCCCGGCCCGCGGTCGGCCGAGGTCCTCGCCCGCAAGGCGGACGCGGTCGCCGCCGGCGTCGGACACACCGTGCCCGTCGCCGCCGTCGCGGCCGGGGGAGGGGTGGTCGTCGACGCCGACGGCAACTCGCTCATCGACCTCGGCTCCGGCATCGCGGTGACCACGGTGGGCAACGCGCACCCCAAGGTCGCCGCGGCCGTCGCCGCGCAGGCCGCGCAGTTCACGCACACCTGCTTCATGATCTCGCCGTACGAGTCGTACGTCGGCGTCGCCGAGGCGCTCAACCGCGTCACCCCCGGAGACTTCGCCAAGAAGAGCGCCCTGTTCAACTCCGGCGCCGAGGCCGTCGAGAACGCGATCAAGATCGCCCGCAAGCACACCGGACGCCAGGCCGTCGTCGCGTTCGACCACGGCTACCACGGCCGGACGAACCTCACCATGGCGCTGACCGCGAAGTCGATGCCCTACAAGAGCGGCTTCGGCCCGTTCGCCCCCGAGGTCTACCGCGCGCCGATGTCCTACCCGTTCCGCGACGGACTCGAGGGCGGCGAGGCCGCGGCCCGCGTGATCCTCCAGCTCGAGAAGCAGATCGGCGCGGACAACCTCGCGGCCGTCATCATCGAGCCCATCCAGGGCGAGGGCGGCTTCATCGTCCCCGCCGACGGCTTCCTCCCCGCGATCGTCGACTGGTGCCGCGCGAACGGCGTCGTCTTCATCGCCGACGAGGTGCAGACCGGCTTCGCCCGCACCGGGCACATGTTCGCCAGCGAGATCTTCGGCATCGAGCCCGACCTCATCACCACCGCCAAGGGCATCGCGGGCGGGCTGCCCCTCGCGGCCGTGACCGGTCGCGCCGAGATCATGGACGCCTCGCACTCCGGCGGCCTCGGCGGCACCTACGGCGGCAACCCGATCGCCTGTGCCGCGGCGCTGGCTGCGATCGACGTGTTCGAGAACGACGGCGTCATCGAGCGGGCCCGCGAGATCGGCGAGATCCTCATCGGCCGCCTCACCGCTCTCCAGGCCGAGGACGCCCGCATCGGCGACGTCCGCGGTCACGGCGCGATGGTCGCGGCCGAGTTTGTGGACCCGGAGACCAAGGCTCCGGACGCCGCGCTCACGGCCGCCGTGGCCAAGGCGTGCATCGCTCAGGGCGTCATCGTTCTCACCTGTGGCACGTACGGCAACGTCATCCGCTTCCTCCCGCCGCTGTCCATCGGCGACGAGCTGCTGAACGAGGGCCTCGACGTCGTGGCCGAGGCGCTCGCCGGCGCCTGACACACTGTCCGGTCGCGTCCCCGGATCGGGGGATTTCGGGACGCGACCGGTACTTCTTCCCCCGCATCCCCCGACGACGAAGGAGTTGCAGATGGCTGAGATCACCCGCGACGTGCTGATCGTGGGCGCCGGAGCCGCAGGGCTCACGGCGGCCAACGACCTGCGGAAGGCCGGACTGTCGGTCGCCGTGCTGGAGGCCCGCGACCGCGTGGGTGGCCGGCTGTGGACCGACGTGATCGACGGCGCCATGCTGGAGATCGGCGGCCAGTGGGTCTCGCCCGACCAGGACGCCCTCAAGGACACGATCGAGGAGCTGGGGCTCGAGACCTACAGCCGGTACCGCGAGGGTGACAGCGTCTACGTCGGCCCGGACGGGAAGGCCCATCGCTTCACGGGCGAGATGTTCCCGGTGTCGGCGGAGACCGAGGCCGTGATCGCCCGTATCACCGGCATCCTCGACGCCCTCGTCGCCGAGATCGACCCGGACCGGCCGTGGGAGCACCCGAACGCGGCCGAGTGGGACTCCATCTCCTGGGACGCCTGGCTGCGCTCGCAGACCGACGACGACGAGGCCGTGCGCAACCTCGCCTTCGCGACCGGCTCGGCGATGCTGACCAAGCCGACTCACGCGTTCTCGCTGCTGCAGTCGCTGCTCATGGCGGCGTCCGCCGGCTCGTACTCGAACCTCGTCGACGCCGACTTCATCCTCGACAAGCGCGTCGTCGGCGGTCTGCAGCAGGTGCCGCTGCGCCTCGCCGAGCGCCTGGGCGACGACGTGCTGCTGAACCAGCCCGTCCGCAGCCTGGAGTGGTCGGATGACGGGGTCGTGGCGACCACCGACGACCTCACGGTCCGGGCGCGGTACGCGATCCTCGCGCACGCCCCCATCCTCTACAACCGCATCTCCTTCGTCCCGCCGCTGCCGCGTCGCCAGCACCAGCTGCACCAGCACCTGTCGATGGGCTTCGTCATCAAGGTGCACGCGGTCTACGACCGCCCGTTCTGGCGCGAGCAGGGCCTGAGCGGTACGGCGTTCAGCCCGTACGAGCTCTCGCACGAGGCGTACGACAACACCAACCACGGCGACGAGCGCGGCACCCTGGTCGGCTTCGTGTCCGACGCGAACGCCGACGGCGTGTTCGAGCTGTCGGCCGAGGAGCGCAAGGAGCGCATCCTCGAGTCGCTCTCGCACTACTACGGTCCCGAGGCCAAGAACCCCATCGTCTACTACGAGAGCGACTGGGGCAGCGAGGAGTGGACCCGCGGCGCGTACGCCGCGAGCTTCGACCTCGGCGGACTGCACCGCTACGGCGCCGACCTGCGCACGCCGGTCGGACCGATCCACTTCGCCTGCAGCGACATGGCCGGAGCGGGGTACCAGCACGTCGACGGGGCGATCCGCATGGGCCACCTCGTCGCGGCGAACATCGTCGACGCCCGTCGCGAGACCGGCGCTCCCGAGAGCATCGGCTGATGACCGGCTCGGTCGTCGTCGGCTACACGGCGACGGATGCGGGGGCCGACGCGGCGGCGCTGGGCGCGCGACTGGCGCGCAGCATCGGGGCGACCCTGCACCTCGTGATCGTGCTGCCGACCGAGGGCACCCGGAGCGCCGCCGTACCGCCGGAGCGCGCCTACGAGGACGTCATCCGGAAGCAGGCCCGGAGCTGGCTGCAGGACGCGGTCGTGCGCCTGCCGCAGGAGCTCGTGCGCAGCGGCCACGTGCGCTTTTCGGAGTCGTTCGCCGAGGGCCTCATCGCCGCCGGTGAGGAGTTCGACGCCAGCGTCATCGTGATCGGCACGGCCGGCGGGGGCCTCTTCGGTCGGCACCGCCTGGGCAGCGTGGCATCGGAGCTGCTGCACTCCTCGCCGATCCCGGTGGCTCTCGCGCCGTCCGGTCTCGCGCAGCAGGACGACCACGTGCTCCCGCGCGTCACCGTCGCCGTCGGCACCCGTCCCGGCGCGGAGGGCGTGCTCGACCAGGCCGTCGCCCTCGCCGGCGCCGCCGAGGTGAGCCTGCGCCTGGTGTCCCTCGTTCCGTTCGACGTGCCGCCGGGGCTCGACACGGGCGCCATCCGCCTCGCCGGCAGCGAGCACGCGCACAAGGTGCTGGCCGTGGCCGCCGAGCGGCTGCCGGACGGTCTCGGTGCCGTCGTCGAGGAGGCCCCCGGCGAGACGGTGGAGGACGCCGTCGCCGGGCTCTCCTGGCTCCCGGGCGAGGTCGTGCTCGTCGGCTCCAGCCGGCTGGCGCAGCCGCGCCGACTCTTCCTGGGCTCCACGGCGGCGAAGATGCTGCACGAGCTGCCCGTCCCCATGATCGTCGTCCCGCGTACCCGCGATGAAGCAGGAGACCGCTGATGAGCAGCACCAACCGGGCGACGGAGCCCGCATCCGGCGTCACGACCGGAATCTCGACGAAGGGCCTGAGCGCCGGCACCGTCGGCCTGATCGGCGCCGTCGTGATCGGCATCTCGTGCATCGCCCCCGCCTACACCTTCACGGCCGCCGTCGGCCCCACCGCGTCCGAGGTCGGCGCGCAGATCCCGGCGATCATCCTCGTCGGCTTCATCCCGATGCTCCTCGTGGCCTTCGGCTACCGCGAGCTCAACAACCGCATGCCCGACTCCGGCACCTCCTTCACCTGGGCTGCCAGGGCGTTCGGGCCGTGGGTGGGCTGGATGGCCGGCTGGGGCCTCGTGGTCGCCACGATCCTCGTGCTCTCCAACCTCGCCGGCGTCGCGGTCGACTTCCTGTTCCTGCTGCTGTCGCAGATCACGGGCAATCCGGAGATCGCTGATCTCGCCGGCGTGACCTGGATCAACATCGGCGTCTGCCTGCTCTTCATGCTCGGCGCGACGTGGGTGTCGTACCGCGACATGCAGACCACGCAGAAGCTGCAGTACTGGCTGGTCGGATTCCAGATCCTCGTGCTCGTGTTCTTCGCGGTCGCCGCGATCGTGCAGGCCGTGGGCGGCAATGGCTTCGACTACCAGCCGTTCGACCTCAACTGGTTCAACCCGTTCGCGATCTCGTCGTTCAGCGCCGTCGCCGCCGGCCTGTCGCTGTCGATCTTCATCTTCTGGGGCTGGGACGTCACCCTCACCATGAACGAGGAGACGAAGGACCCGGAGAAGACCCCGGGTCGCGCGGCGACCGTCACCGTGCTCACGATCGTCTCGCTGTACTTGCTCCTCGCCGTCGCGATGATCATGTTCGCGGGCGTCGGCACGGGGGAGCTCGGCCTCGGCAACGGCGACATCCAGGAGAACGTGTTCTTCCACCTCTCCGGACCGATCCTCGGTCCGCTCGCGTTCCTCGTCTCCCTCGCGGTGCTCACGAGCTCGGCGTCGTCGCTGCAGTCGACGTTCGTCGGTCCGGCCCGTACCCTGCTCGCGATGGGCCACTACGGTGCGCTCCCGAAGTCGTTCGCGAAGGTGAGCCCGCGGTTCTTCACCCCGGGCTACGCCACGATCGTGTCGGCCATCGTGGCCTCCGCGTTCTACGCCGTGATGCGCGTGGTCAGCGAGGATACGCTGTGGGACACGATCCTCACGCTCGGCATGATGATCTGCTTCTACTACGGGATCACCGCGTTCGCCTGTGTCTGGTACTTCCGCAAGCAGTGGTTCGACTCGGCGCGGAACGTCTTCTTCACCTTCCTGTTCCCGCTGGTGGGCGGCATCATCCTGGCGATCCTGTTCTTCACCACGCTGATCGACTCCATGGACCCGGCTTACGGCTCCGGGTCGGAGATCGGCGGCATCGGGATCGTCTTCATCCTCGGCATCCTCATCATCGTCGTCGGCATCGCGGTGATGATCTGGAACGCCATCCGCCGCCCCGCCTTCTTCCGCGGTGAGACGCTGGGTATGGACGCTCCGCCCAGCCGCCGCCGTCGTCCCACGTCCGTCTGAAAGAGAGAGAATCCATGAGCACTCAGAACGAGCAGGCGCTGCTCGACAGCATCCCCACCGGCCTCTTCATCGGCGGGGAGTGGATCGAGGGGGAGACCGGCGCGACCTTCGACGTCAAGGACCCCTCGACCAACCAGGTGATCCGCACGATCGCCGACGCCACCCCCGCGGACGGCATCCGGGCGCTCGACGCCGCCGTCGCCGCGCAGGACGAGTGGGCCGCCACCGCGCCGCGCGTGCGCGGCGAGATCCTGCGCCGGGCGTTCGACCTCGTGCAGGAGCGCAAGGAGGACCTCGCGCTGCTGATGACGCTCGAGATGGGCAAGCCCCTCGCCGAGGCCCGCGGCGAGGTCGCGTACGGCGGCGAGTTCCTCCGCTGGTTCAGCGAGGAGGCCGTGCGCATCAGCGGCCGCTACGGCCTCAACCCCGAGGGCACCGGTCACATGATCGTGTCGCAGCGCCCCGTCGGCCCGTCGTTCTTCGTGACGCCGTGGAACTTCCCGTTCGCGATGGCCACGCGCAAGATCGCCCCGGCCCTCGCCGCCGGCTGCACCGTCGTGATCAAGCCCCCGGCACTCACGCCGCTGACGACCATCTTCTTCACGACGCTGCTCGAGGAGGCGGGTCTGCCGAAGGGCGTCGTCAACGTCGTGCAGACCTCGAAGTCGAGCGCCCTGTCCGCGCCGATCATCGCCGACCCGCGCCTGCGTAAGCTGTCCTTCACCGGGTCGACCGAGGTCGGCCGCAAGCTCATCGCCCAGGCGGCGGAGGGCGTGCTGCGGGTCTCGATGGAGCTCGGCGGCAACGCGCCGTTCGTCGTGTTCGACGACGCGGACCTCGACAAGGCCGTGGACGGCGCGCTGGCCGCGAAGTTCCGCAACATCGGTCAGGCCTGCACGGCGGCGAACCGCTTCATCGTGCACAAGGACGTCGCGGGGGAGTTCGCCAAGCGCGTCACCGAGCGTGTCAACGGCATGAAGATCGGCCGCGGCACGGAGGAGGGCGTGGCGATCGGCCCGCTCATCGACGAGGACGCGGTGGCCAAGGCCGGCGAGCTCGTGGACGACGCCGTCGAGCGCGGCGCGACCCTGCTCGCGGGCGGCAAGGCGCTCGAGGGCACCGGCACGTTCTACGAGCCCACGGTCCTCACCGACGTCGTCCCTGGATCCGCGATCCTCCGCGAGGAGATCTTCGGCCCGGTGCTCGCGATCGCGACCTTCGAGACCGAGGACGAGGCCGTGCGCCTCGCCAACGACACCGAGTACGGCCTGGTCTCCTACGTCTTCACCGAGAACCTGCAGCGCGGTCAGCGGATGATCGACGCGCTGGAGACCGGCATGATGGGTCTGAACGTGGGTGTCGTCTCCAACGCGGCGGCTCCTTTCGGTGGCGTCAAGCAGTCCGGCGTCGGTCGCGAGGGCGGCTTCGAAGGCATCCACGAGTACCTGTCCACCAAGTACACGCTGATCCCGGTCTCCTGACCGGCACGGCAAGAGGAGGAGACACATGACCGACTATGCCGTCGTCAACCCCGCCACCGGCGAGACCCTGGCGTCGTACGACACGTTCACCGACGCCCAGATCGAGGAGGCCGTCGCGGCCGCCGACGAGGCGCACCGCGAGTGGTCGCGCTCCACGACGGTCGCCGACCGTGCCGCGCTGCTGCGTCGCGCGGCCGAGCTCCACCGGGAGCGCCGCGAGGAGCTGGCCGACATCTTCGTGCGCGAGATGGGCAAGCCGCGGGAGGCCGCACTCGGCGAGGTCGACTTCGCCGCCGACATCGCGGAGTACTACGCGGACCAGGCCGAGGACATCATGGCCGACCAGCCCATCAAGATCCTCGGGGAGGGTTCGGCGATCATCCGCCGCTCCTCGCTGGGACCGCTCGTGGGCATCATGCCGTGGAACTTCCCGGCGTACCAGATCGTGCGCTTCGCCGCGCCGAACCTGATCGTCGGCAACACGATCCTCCTCAAGCCCGCGCCGCAGTGCCCGGAGTCGTCGAGCGCGATCGAGGCGATCTACCACGACGCGGGCTTCCCGAAGGGCGCGTACCAGAACGTGCTCGCCACGAACGACCAGATCGCGGCGATGATCGCGGACTGGCGGGTGCAGGGCGTGTCGCTGACCGGCTCCGAGCGCGCCGGCGCCGCGGTCGCCGAGGTCGCTGGGCGCAACCTCAAGAAGGTCGCGCTGGAGCTCGGCGGGTCCGACCCGTTCATCGTGCTCTCCACCGACGACCTCGACGCCACCGTGCAGGCGGGTGTGGATGCGCGCCTCGACAACAACGGCCAGGCCTGCAACGGCGCCAAGCGCTTCATCATCGTCGACGAGCTCTACGACGCGTTCGTGGAGAAGTTCACTGCGGCGATGGCGGCCGTCGAGGCGACCGATCCCACGCTGGACGACACGGTCCTCGGTCCGGTCTCGTCGGAGGCGGCGGCGGAGAACCTGCAGAAGCAGATCGACACCGCCGTGGCCCAGGGCGCGACCCTCCTCACGGGCGGCACGCGCGACGGGGCGTTCTTCGCACCGACCGTGCTCGCCGACGTGACCCCGGAGATGGACGTCTACCGCGAGGAGCTGTTCGGCCCCGCAGCCGTCGTGTACCGCGTCGCGGACGAGGACGCGGCGGTCGCGCTGGCCAACGACACCACGTTCGGTCTCGGCTCCTACGTCTTCACGACGGACGAGGCGCAGGCGGAGCGGGTGGCCGACCGGATCGAGGCCGGCATGGTCTACGTGAACCTCGTGCTCGCCGACAGCCCCGAGCTCCCGTTCGGCGGCATCAAGCGCAGCGGCACGGCCCGCGAGCTCGGCCACCTGGCCGCCGACGAGTTCGTCAACAAGAAGCTGATCCGCATCGGCTGACCGTCGACCCACCCCCTTGCGGCCGAGCGGCCCCCTTGCGTGCGCACGCAAGGGGGCCGCTCGCACGAGAGGGGCCGGGTCGACAGGGTGCGCGTCGAAGACGGACGAGGCACAATGGCGGCATGAGTGCGCACACGGATCCGGTCCAGTCCCTCACCGCGGAGCAGAGCTGGGAGCACCTGCGCAGCCAGGAGCTCGGGCGGCTCGTCACCAGGGTCGGCGAGACCATCGACATCTTCCCCGTGAACTACGCCGTCGACCGCGAAGCGCTCCTGTTCCGCACGGCCCCCGGGAGCAAGCTGTTCGAGCTGACGGTCAACGCCGACGTGCTCTTCGAGGTCGACGACCACACCGACACTGCGGCGTGGAGCGTCATCGTGCGCGGGCGTGCCGAGGCGCTGGAGACCGACGCCGACATCGAGCGGGCGGAGGCGGCGGGTCTGCGCCCGTGGATCCCGACCGACAAGCGGGTGTACGTGCGCATCGCCCCGGCATCGGTGTCCGGCCGCGCGTTCCAGCGCGATCCCGAGCCCGACCGGGACGGCCCGCAGGAGTACTGAGCCCGGCCCGGGGAGGCCTCGGCGGGCGTAGGGTCGGGGTATGGCCAACGTCGCTGAGAACATCGTCAAGACTCTGAACGCCAACGGAGTCGACCGGGTCTACGGCATCCCGGGCGACTCCCTGAACGGTCTCACGGACGCCCTCCGCAAGGACGGCCGGATCCGCTGGGTGCACGTGCGCCACGAGGAGTCCGCCGCCTTCGCCGCCGCGGCCGACGCCGGCACCACCGGAGACCTCGCCGTCGTGGCGGGCTCGTGCGGCCCCGGCAACCTGCACCTCATCAACGGCCTGTACGACGCGCAGCGCTCTCGCGTGCCGGTGCTCGCCATCGCCGCGCACATCCCGACCGTCGAGATCGGTACCGGGTACTTCCAGGAGACGCACCCGCAGGAGCTGTTCCGCGAGTGCAGCGTGTACGTCGAATACGTCGCTGACCCGTCGCAGATGCCGCGGCTGATGGAGATCGCGATGCGCGCGGCCATCGAGCAGCGCGGCGTCGCCGTCCTCGTGATCCCCGGCGACGTGGCGCTGTCCGAGATCGCGGACGACCGCGCCGTGGTGATCGAGCGCACCCGCCCGCTGATCCAGCCCAGCGGCCCGGAGCTGGAGAAGGCAGCGACCATGCTGAACGCGGCCAAGAAGGTCACCATCCTCGCCGGGGCCGGCGTCGAGGGGGCGCACGACGAGGTGATCGCGCTCGCCGACGCACTCGGTGCCCCCATCGTCCACGCGCTGCGCGGCAAGGAGTTCATCGAGTACGACAACCCGTTCGACGTCGGCATGACGGGACTGCTCGGCTTCGCGTCCGGCTACCGCGCCATGGAGGCGGCCGACACGCTCCTCGTCCTCGGCAGCGACTTCCCGTACGAGCAGTTCTACCCGGATCACGCGACCACCATCCAGGTCGACATCCGCGGGTCCCAGCTCGGCAAGCGCCACCCGCTCGACCTCGGTCTCGTCGGTGACGTGAAGGCCACCGCCGAAGCGCTGCTGCCTCGCCTCGCGCGGAAGGACGACCGCGGCCACCTCGACGACGCCGTCGCCCACTACCGGAAGACGCGGAAGAAGCTCGACGAGCTCGCGGTGCCGGCCAAGGGCACGCGCCCCATCCACCCGCAGTACCTCGCCCGACTGCTCGACGAGTACGCCGCCGACGATGCGATCTTCACCGCCGACGTGGGGTCGCCGACCGTCTGGGCCGCGCGCTACCTGTCCATGACCGAGGGGCGCCGGCTGATCGGATCGTTCACGCACGGCTCGATGGCGAACGCCCTGATGCACGGGATCGGCGCGCAGGTCGCGCATCCGGACCGTCAGGTCGTGGCGCTCGCCGGCGACGGCGGTCTCGCGATGATGCTCGGCGAGCTGCTCACGCTCACCCAGAATGGGCTCCCGGTCAAGACGATCGTGGTGAACAACTCGTCGCTGAACTTCGTGGAGCTGGAGATGAAGGCCGCCGGCTTCGTCACCTACGGCACCGGGCTGGACAACCCCAGCTTCGCCGCGATCGCCGAGGCCATGGGGATCTTCGCCCGTCGTGTGGAGCGCAGCGAAGATCTGCCGGAGGCGGTCCGCGAGGTCCTCGCGCACGACGGTCCCGCGCTGCTCGACGTCGTGACCGAGCGGCAGGAGCTGTCCATGCCGCCCGCGATCGAGGCCGCGCAGGTCAAGGGCTTCGCGCTCTACGCGATCCGCACGGTCATGTCGGGTCGCGGAGACGAACTGCTCGACCTCGCACGGGCGAACTGGCGTCAGCTCTTCTGACGCGGCCCTCCGCCGCATCCGCATCGGCGCGGGATCCCCTCCGGATCCCGCGCCGGTGTCGCGTCAGCTCTCGACGAGAGCCCTGACCTCGGCGGCCTCGGCGTGCCGCCCCAGCGCCTCCAGCACGTCGCCGAGCTCCAGCGCCGCGACCTGACGCAGCGGCGGGAAGCCCTCGGCATGCTCCAGGGCGCTCCGGTACACCGGCACGGCATCGGCCGGGCGGTCGTTCCCCGCGAGCACCCGGCCCGCGAACAGTTCCGAGCTGCCGGCGGCGCCCTGATCGCCCAGCGCGGCGAAGCCGTCCGCCGCGGTGAGGGCGGCGGCGACGGCCTCATCGATCCGGCCCAGCTGGGCCAGCGCGCGGCCGCGGGAGTCGGTCACGTCGGCGAGCAGCCAGCCGGCTTCGTGCTCCTGGGCGAGTGCCGCGACCTCGTCGAAGAGGGGGAAGGCGCGCTCGTCACCCCGGCCTGCATAGGCCTGGCCGAGGCTGTGCAGCACCTCGGACAGCGCGCCGACGGCCTCGGGGGCACGCCGCACGATGTCTGCAGCGCCCTCCAGCAGCCGCACCGCGTCGTCGTGTTCCTCGAAGCGGGCGAGGATCTTCGCCTGCTCCGTCATGGCCATGGCCTGGTCGGCGTGGGCCTCCGCCTGTCCGAACAGCTCGGCCGCGTAGCCGTGCGCGCCGACCGCCTGTCCGTACTCTCCGGACTCGGCGAGCGACCGGGCCAGGAGGGAGGCGGTCATAGCGCGCGAACCCGCAGGGGTCTCGGCGTTCTCCTCGCGCTGGAGCACGTCGCCGAAGAGCTCGGCTGCCTCCTCGGCGTCTCCCGCGCGGAGCATCGCCCTGGCCAGCCGGAAGTCGACGCCGGTGCGATCGCCGTCGTCCTGCAGCCGAGCGGCCAGACGGTAGCGGGCGACGGCCTTCTCGGGCTCCTCGGCGTCCTCCCAGAGCGCGCCCGCGAGCACATGGGCCTCGGCGAGAGCGCGGGTGGCGCCGAGTTCGGCGAGCAGTCGGCACACCTCGTCGGCGTCGACGGCCCCGTCCTGGTACGCACCCGTGCCGCCGCGCACGCGGGCCCGGGTCTGCAGCGCGTGGGCCCGGTGTCCGGCGGACACGTCCTCCTGGGAGAGGAAGCGGTCGAGGAGCGTGCGACCGGCGTCGAGGTCGCCCTTGCTCAGCACGGCGCCGATCGCCACGAGGGTCGTGGTGTTGGACAGCCGGGTGTCCTCGGCCTCCGCGAACGAGCGGGCGGCGAGCTCCGCGAGGTCCAGCGCCGCGTCCGGCTCCTCCGCCCGGAGGTGCAGCGACGCGCGGCTGATCGCCAGGTCGCCGCGCGACCACGCGGGAAGGCGGTCGGCCTCGGCCAGTTCCTCTTCGAGCGCCGCCATGGTCTCGTCGGTGTGCAGGCCGAAGGTCGCCAGTCCGAGCCGCTCCTCGAGGTCGGCCTGCGCGTCGTTCCCGGCGGCCCGAAGCGCGGCGATCCGCTCGGGGAGGAGGCGCTCGGCCTCGTCCACGCGATCGAGTGCAACGAGGATGCCGAGGTGCATCGACAGGAGCTGCGCGCGCTTGGCGGCGTCGTCGACTTCCAGGGCGTGCGGGAGCGCGGCGAGGGTCTCCTGCTCGGCGCCGAACTGCGCGAGCTGCATCGCCCGCTCGAACCAGCCGTCCGGGTCGGTCGGGGTCGTGGCCGGCGCGGGGGCGACGAACGCGTCGGAGCGGATCGCGACGTCGTAGCTCTCGTCGGCGAGAGCGCGCATCCGGGCGAGGCTGCGGGCGTGGCCGTCGGTGCCGTCCCGCTCGTCGAACTGTGCGCCGATGCGCTCGGCCGTCGACCAGGCGGTCGCGGCGAGCTCGGCGGCGCTCCACGGGCGGTCGTGCGTGCCCAGCAGCGGCACGAGCGCCGGGGCGTCGGCGCCGCGGACCGGGGTATCGCCGTGTCCGGCAGCGGTGACGCGGTCGAGAGCGACCGCGAAGGCGGTGAGGGCGGCGAAGTGCGCGTCGACGTTGAGGCCATCGTGGGCCAGCCACGCGATGTGCTTCTCGATCAGGGCCAGCGCCCGCGCCTCGTTGCCGGTGATCGCCGCGAACACGATGTTGTTGGCCACGATCCGCAGGTTGTCCGGGTTGTCCTTCGCCAGGCGGTAGCTGCGCAGGTGCGCGGTCTTCGCGTCCTCCGTGCGGCCGGCGCGGAGGTACGGGAGGAGGACGCGGGAGAGCGCATGCTCCGGCTCCTCGCCGCAGGAGAAGCCGCCCTCGAGCATCTCCTCGACGAGGCGGATGGCGTCGGCGTCGCGGTCGGTCTCCGCGAAGAAGCCCGCGAACTGGCTGCGGCTGCAGGCGTCGCAGTGGCTGTGCTCGTCGCGCGGCGTGGCCTCGAGCTGCACGCGCAGGGCTTCGGCGGCGTCGAACCGGCCCGCGTCCCAGGCGTCCTCGAAACGGGCGGTCAGCACGCCGCTGAGGCCGAGACCTGCGGCGCGGTAGTGCGCCTCCATGTCGTCGAGCACCGCGGCGATCTGCTCCTGCGAGAAGGCAGGGGAGGAGCGCAGGGACGACGCCATCCACTTGAACTGCCACATGAGGTCGGCGCCGCCGTTGTCGAGGTCGGCGGGGAACCGCTGCGGGTCGGCGTCGTGGTGCGCGAGGCACCACGCGAAGGAGTTGAGCATGACGTCGGTGGCCCCGACCATGTTCGCCGACGCGGTCTGCCGCATCCGGGCCTCGTACTCCAGCCGTTCGTCGCCGATCTCGACGGCCAGCGCCACCGCCTCCGCCACGAGGGCCTGCTCCGCCGGGCCCCACGGGGTGCGGTCGATCTCCTCGATGAGCTGCTGGAAGCGCTTCTTCGGACGTGCCATGGAGGGCCCTTTCGGGTAGTCGGGGGTGTCAGCGCGCGTCGAAGGGGAGCGTGTCCCCCTCGATGCCGGCGGAGAGCGAGACGAGGTCGGAGAGGGCGCTGGTCATGAGTGCCCGGTCGGCGTCCGAGAGGGGGTGGTGTCCTGCGAGGAGCGCCTGGATGTAGAGGAGCTGGACCGTACGCGCGAACACGGCGTCGTCATCGACACGGACGAGGGCGCGGACGACGCGGTTCGACCAGTTCAGGCACAGTCGCGCCGTGAGGTCGTCGTCCCGTGCGGAGGAGAGCGTCTGATCGATCCGGTCGAGCACCCCGCCCCAGAGCGTGCTCGCGATGCCCCTGGTGCGCCCGCGGTCGATCGTGCGCAGCACCTCGGGATCCGCGACGTAGAGTCCGGTCAGCTCGGGGCGATCGATCGCCCTGACGACGACGGCGCAGTCGGAGGCGGCGAGCACGGCGCCGGCGCGGGACTCCAGCGCCATCGCGATGTCCCGGTCGTCGAGCGGCGGCGGGTCGAGGCGATCGAGCTCCCCGGTCACGTCGACCTTCTCCACCGTGACCTGCGGGTACAGGTCGGGGAGCAGGCGGATCAGATCCGCGTCATAGAGGTAGCCGCCGTTGGCGAGCACCTCGTCCGAGGGGGAGATGCCCGCCACCTGGCGGAACTCGTCGACCGTCTGGGCGTAGCGCACGTGAGGGTACCGTTCCACGAGCTCGCCGATCCGCAGCGTGCCGTGCGTGGTCTCCACGGTGAGCCAGCGCGTGATGAAGCGCGCGAGCTCCTCGTCATGACGCACCAGCGACTTGAGGCCGACCTCGTGCACGGCGACGAACTGGGCGAGGCGATGCGGTTCGCGCAGCCCGAGCTCGAGCACCCAGCGGCGGATCCCGGCGCCGAGCTGCTCCCGGACGTGCTCCAGGGCCGTGTCCTCGACGAGGGACTCGCGGCTCGCGGTCGGCGCGAGGCCGGTGGAGTCGACGACGGCGCGCACGAAGAAGGCCCAGTCGGGCAGCACGTCGTCGACGCGCTCGGACAGCAGCATGCGCCCGAGGTACATGCGGGTCGCCTGGCGGGCGCCGGGCGGAGGAGCGAAGGGCAGGACGTACGCCAGGCCCTGCGTCCCGGTCGCCGGCTCGCTCAGCGGGATCACGTCCAGCGGGGCGGCCCCGAGCAGGTCGCGACCGTACTGCACGGCCGCCTCGACATCGGCGGCGGGGTCGAGGAAGGGAGGCTCGCGCGTCACGTCGATGTCCCCACCGGGCGCGTCAATGGTCACCCGCACCGGCAGGAACTCCCCGAAGGTGGTCGCGAGCTCGTGCACAGCCGCCGGCCGCAGCAGCTCGTCGGCGTCGAAGCGCGGCACGAGGTGCACGCTGGTGCCGATGGGGAGGTCGTCGTCGATCTCCGTGACGCGGAAGGTGCCGTCCGCGCTGCCCGTCCACTCCACCGCGGAGCCGCCTCTGGCGCTGCGGGAGCGGATGACGATGGTGTCGGCGACCATGAAGCAGCTCAGCAGCCCGATGCCGAACTGGCCGAGGAAGTCGCTCCGGGGGAGGTCGAAGATGTCCCGCTTGGAGCTGCGCCCGACGGTCGCGAGCAGATCGGCGACCTCGGCGGCGGTCAATCCCACGCCGTCGTCGCGGAGCACGAACTCGCCCGACTGCGCGGTCAGCGGCGTGATCCGGATGCGGCTGCCGCCGCCGTCGACCTCACGGCGCGCGGCGATCGCGTCCCTCGCGTTCTGGAGCAGTTCCCGCAGATAGACCCGGGGACTGGAGTAGATGTGCCGGCTGAGCAGATCGACGACTCCGCGCAGGTCCACCTGGAACTGCTGCACATCCCCACTCACATGCGTCCCTTCCTGCTTCGTCCGCCCGCCGAGCCTAGCAACAACGCCGGTTCCGCTTCCTGTTCGGCACCACCGGATCGATGCCGTATGCTTGGTGAGCAGTTGTTCTCTGCATTCTTTCGCCGTGCCTGGCGTCTACGACATCGGCCGGTGGCAGGGTGGGGAGGGCATCCCCGAGACCTCCGGGTCTCTAGGGCGGTAGCTCAATTGGCAGAGCAGCGGTCTCCAAAACCGCAGGTTGCAGGTTCGATTCCTGTCCGCCCTGCGCGTCAGCGCACGCTGACACACGAAAGGTACATTCAGGATGGATCAGGACGAACCGCGCGGCGACGTCGTCGCGGCCGGCGCCACGCGCCAGAAGAAGGGCAACCCCTTCTCCCGGTTCTTCGGGGGCATCGCCCTGTTCATCCGCCAGGTCATCGCCGAACTGCGCAAGGTCGTCACCCCGACCCGCAAGGAGCTTTTCAAGTTCACGGGTGTGGTGCTCGTCTTCGTCCTGATCGTCATGGGCATCGTCTACGGTCTCGACTACGTCTTCGGGCTCCTGACGCACTACGTGTTCGGAATCCCTGGCTGATGACCCCCGCGGCGACCGCCGCAGCTATGGAGAAGAAGCAACGTGTCTGAACGATATTCCGACGACGCCGACTGGGCGACCGCCGCAGAGCAGTCCAGCGAGGAGGACGAGGCCCAGGAGGGCAACGTGCTCGCCGCGGAGGAGCTCTCGGTCACCTCTGCCGAGCACGTCGCGGTCCACGTCGAGGACGAGGACAGCGAGCAGGAGACGGAAGACATCGACATCGACATCGACGACCCGGAGGCGGACGCCATCGTGAACGACGCTCTGAACCTGGACGAGGCCGCGGAGTCCGAAGCCGCCGCCGAGGTCCTCAACGATTCCGTGGCCGAAGAGGTCGCGGAGCAGGAGGCCGAGGCGGCCGACGAGGTCACCCCGTACGAGGGGCCCGACGTGAACGGCGAGGACGACCGTCCCGCCGCCGAGTCCGACGAGGACGAGTCGGCGTCCGAGGAAGACCCGTACGAGGCCTTCCGCATGGACCTGCGCATGCTCCCGGGCAAGTGGTACGTCATCCACTCGTACGCCGGCTTCGAGCGCAAGGTCAAGGCGAACATCGAGCAGCGCAAGTCGACGCTCGAGGTCGAGGACGAGATCTACCAGGTCGAGGTCCCGATGGAGGACGTCGTCGAGATCAAGAACGGCCAGCGCAAGATGGTCACCCGCGTGCGCATCCCCGGCTACGTGCTGGTGCGCATGGAGCTGACGGAAGACACCTGGTCGGTCGTGCGGCACACCCCCGGCGTCACCGGCTTCGTGGGCAACGCCCACAACCCGACGCCGCTGCGCTTCGAAGAGGCCTTCAACATGCTGAAGTCCCTCGTCGAGGTCAAGGACGTGCCGACCGCCAAGAACATCGCGGCCAAGGGTGGCGTCGCCGTCGCCCGTCCGCTTCCCGCCGAGGTCGACTTCGAGGTCGGCGAGACCATCACGATCAAGGAGGGCTCGTTCGCGGGTCTTCCCGGTTCGATCAGCGAGATCAAGCCGGAGAGCGGCAAGCTCACGGTCCTCGTCTCGCTCTTCGAGCGCGAGACCCCGGTCGAGCTGTCGTTCGACCAGGTCACCAAGATGATCTGACAGTGCACGAGAACGGCCGCCCTCTTCGGGGGCGGCCGTTTTCTTTCCCCGACCCACCCCCTTTCGTGTCTCCCGGCCCGTTGCGGACGCACGCAGAGGGCCGGCTCGCACACAAGGGGCCGGCTCGCGAGTGGGGGAGTGATCGGGTAGACTTACGTGGTTTGTGTGCCGCTTCGGCGTGCACAGAGACGACCACGGGCCGGAGAGGCCGGAGCCGTGGGAGAAGCGGATGCTCGCATCCGCCTCGAGGAAAGGAAAGAGAATGGCACCGAAGAAGAAGGTGACCGGCCTGATCAAGCTTCAGATCAACGCCGGTGCCGCCAACCCGGCGCCGCCGATCGGCCCCGCGCTCGGTCAGCATGGCGTCAACATCATGGAGTTCTGCAAGGCGTACAACGCCGCGACCGAGTCGCAGCGCGGCAACGTCATCCCCGTCGAGATCACCGTCTACGAGGACCGCAGCTTCACCTTCGTCCTGAAGACCCCGCCCGCGGCGGAGCTCATCAAGAAGGCCGCCGGCGTGCAGAAGGCTTCGGCCACCCCGCACACCGTCAAGGTCGGCAAGATCACCAAGGACCAGGTCCGTCAGATCGCCGAGCAGAAGCAGGCCGACCTGAACGCGAACGACATCGAGGCCGCCTCGAAGATCATCGCCGGCACCGCCCGTTCCATGGGCATCACGGTCGAGGGCTGAGGAGAATAATCATGGCTACCAAGTCCAAGGCTTACAAGGCTGCCGCCGAGAAGATCGAGGCAGACCGTTTCTACACGCCGTCCGAGGCCGTCGCGCTCGCGAAGGAGACCGGTTCGGCGAAGTTCGACTCGACCGTCGAGGTCGCGCTGAAGCTCGCTGTCGACCCCCGCAAGGCGGACCAGATGGTGCGCGGCACCGTCATCCTGCCCCACGGCACCGGTAAGACCGCCCGCGTCATCGTGTTCGCCACCGGCCCCGCGGCCGAGGCGGCGATCGCGGCCGGCGCCGATGAGGTCGGCGGCGCCGAGCTCATCCAGAAGGTCGCCGACGGCTGGACCAACTTCGACTCCGCGGTCTCGACCCCGGAGCTCATGGGCCAGGTCGGCCGTCTCGGCAAGGTGCTCGGTCCCCGTGGCCTGATGCCGAACCCGAAGACCGGCACCGTGACTCCGAACCCGGCCAAGGCCGTCGAGGAGATCAAGGGCGGAAAGATCGAGTTCCGCGTCGACAAGCACGCCAACGTGCACTTCGTCATCGGCAAGGCCTCCTTCTCGGCCGAGCAGCTGAACGAGAACATCGACGCCGCGCTCGAGGAGATCGTCCGCCTCAAGCCGTCCAGCGCCAAGGGTCGTTACATCCAGAAGGGTGCGGTGTCGACCACGTTCGGCCCCGGCATCCCGCTGGACGTCAACGCCATCTGACGCGTCGACGGGTCTCGCACCTGTCGCACCGAACGCCCCCGGGTCCGCCCGGGGGCGTTCTGCGTTCCCGGGGCGGTTCGGCCCGCGACATCCGGCGTCATCCGATGCGCGGACGTCGGAGGCGCCGCGTACTGTAGGGGAGTTCCCGCGGTCGTCGCGTAAACTCGCACCCGCGCTTTCTCACCCCAGGAGGGTCCATGTCCCGTCGTCTCATCGCCGTCACCGCACTCGTCGTCGCCGCCGCCGCGCTGACCGCCTGCAGCGGGTCCAGCACGCCCGCGAGCACGGACGGCGAGGGCGCCGCGGGCTCCGACTTCGGCCTGGTGAAGGATGGCACGCTGACGGTCGCGACCGAGGGCACCTACCGCCCGTTCAGCTTCCACGACGACGGCGGTTCCGGTGACCTCACCGGCTACGACGTCGAGATCATCCAGGCCGTCGCCGACGAGCTCGGCCTGAAGGTCGAGTTCCAGGAGACGCAGTGGGACGCGATCTTCGCGGGTCTCGACGCGGGCCGCTTCGACGTGATCGCGAACCAGGTGTCGATCAACGAGGAGCGCGAGGCGAAGTACCTCTTCAGCACCCCGTACACGGTGTCGCCCGGCGTGATCGTGGTGAAGGAGGACGACGACTCCATCTCGTCCTTCGACGACCTCGAGGGCAAGACGACGGCGCAGTCCCTCACGAGCAACTGGTACGAGCTGGCCACCGAGTCCGGCGCCAAGGTCGAGGGCGTCGAGGGGTGGGCGCAGGCCGTGGAGCTCCTCCGCCAGGGCCGGGTGGACGCGACCGTCAACGACAAGCTGACGTTCCTCGACTACGAGACGACCAACAGCCCGACGGGCCTGAAGATCGCGGCGGAGACCGATGACGCCGGTGAGCAGGCCTTCGTGTTCACGAAGGACAAGAAGGCGCTCGTCGATGCGGTCGACGAAGCGCTCGACACGCTCCGTGCCGACGGCACCCTGGCCGAGATCAGCGAGAAGTACTTCGGCGAAGACGTCTCGCAGTAGGCGATGCAGAATCCCTGGGAGCTCTTCTTCTCCTCGCTCGGGCCGATCGCCTGGGCGGGGCTGACGGCGACGATCCCGCTCGCCCTGGTGTCGTTCGCGCTGGGGCTCGTGATCGCGATCGGCATGGCGCTGATGCGGATCTCGGTGCATCCGGTGGTGTCCGGCATCGCGCGGTTCTACATCTCGGTGATCCGCGGCACGCCGATGCTCGTGCAGCTCTTCGTGATCTTCTACGGCCTGCCGTCCGTCGGGGTGACCCTCGATCCGTGGCCGAGCGCCATCATCGCGCTCTCGCTCAACGTCGGCGGCTACGGCGCCGAGGTCGTGCGGGCGGCGATCCTCTCGGTGCCGAAGGGGCAGTGGGAGGCCGCGTACACGGTCGGCATGAACCGCACCCGCACGCTGACCCGCATCATCCTGCCGCAGGCCGCCCGGGTGTCGGTGCCGCCGCTGTCCAACACGTTCATCTCGCTCGTGAAGGACACCTCCCTCACCTCGCTGATCCTCGTGACGGAGCTGTTCAAGGTGGCGCAGCAGATCGCCTCCACCACGCTCGAGTTCATGGTGGTGTATCTGGCCGCGGCGCTGGTCTACTGGGTGATCTGCCTGGTGCTCTCCTTCGGGCAGAGCGCCCTGGAGAGGAGGCTCGACAGTCGTGTCGCGCACTGACCCCACGACCGGACCGCTGCTCACCGCACGGGGCCTGCACAAGAGCTTCGGCGCCACCGAGGTGCTCCGCGGCTTCGACCTCACCCTGCACCGCGGCGAGGTCGTGGTGCTCATCGGGCCGAGCGGCTCCGGGAAGACGACCGTCCTGCGGGCTCTGAACGGCCTGGAGACGCCGGACGCCGGCACCATCGCGATGGCCGGGGGCCCGGAGATCGACTTCGCACCGGAGGTCCGCCCGAAGCCCCGCGTCGCGAAGCAGCAGCGGCTCGCGCTCCGCGATCGGTCGGCGATGGTGTTCCAGCACCACAACCTCTTCCCGCATCTGACGGTGCTGGAGAACGTGATCGAGGGGCCGTGGCGGGTGCAGGGGCGTCCGAAGGCGGAGGTCGTCGCCGAAGCGCAGACCCTGCTCGCCCGGGTGGGCCTCGCCGACAAGGCCGACGCGAGGCCGCATCAGCTCTCCGGCGGGCAGCAGCAGCGCGTCGGCATCGTGCGCGCCCTGGCTCTGCAGCCGGACCTGCTGCTGTTCGACGAGCCGACGAGCGCGCTCGACCCTGAGCTCGTGGGAGAGGTGCTGCTCGTCATCAAGGAGCTCGCCGATGAGGGCTGGACGATGGCCGTCGTCACCCACGAGCTGAGCTTCGCGCGGGAGGCGGCCGATCATGTGCTCTTCCTGGACGGCGGCGTCGTCGTGGAGCAGGGGCCACCCGCCGAGCTGTTCAGCGCTCCGCAGCACGAGCGCACGCAGCGGTTCCTCACCCGCATCCTCCGGCCCCTCGACGGCGCGTGAGTCCTCGACCCCGCGGGCGATCGGTGGCAGGATGCGGTGCGTGGGCACCATCGACGACCACCTGACCGATCTCGACGCCGCAGACCGTGCGGTGATCGATGGCGTGTACGCGATCGCCACGGAGGAGGTGCCGGAGGCGGAACAGGGCAAGGGCTACGGGATGCCGGCCCTCGTCTACTACGGCAAGCCGCTGCTCTCGGTGATGCGTGCGAAGAAGCACATCGGCGTCTACCCGTTCAGCCCCGCGGCGGTCGCTGCCATAGCGGGTTTCCTCGACGGTCACCCCGGGGTCAGCCTCGACAAGGGGACGATCCGGTTCCAGCCGGAGCACCCCCTGCCGGTCGAGGCGGTCCGCGCGCTCATCCGGGCGCGGGTGTCGCAGATCGAGGCCGGGTGAACGCCTAGCCGCCGAGCACCGGGAGCACGAGGCTCACCGCGAGCGTGATCATCACGACCGCGATCACCGCGTCGAGGATGCGCCAGGAGCGCGGGGTGCGGAGCCACCGTCCGAGGTAGCGGGCGCCGAAGCCGAGGGCGGTGAACCAGAGGATGCTCGCCGCGACCGCCCCGGCCGCGAACAGCCACCGCTCGTCCCCGTGCGTCGCCGCGATCGACCCGAGCATCAGCACCGTGTCGAGGTACACATGCGGGTTCAGCCACGTCAACGCCAGCGTCGTGAGGATCACCGGGGCGAGGCGGGTGCGGGTGAGCGTGCCGGTGCCCCCGGACGCCTCGAAGACCGGGGCGTCGCCCCCGTCGACCACCAGCTCCTCGCCGCCCCGCCAGGCCCGCCGCGCCGCAAGCAGTCCGTATCCGAGGAGGAACAGCGCCCCTGCCCAGCGAGCCACGACGACGAGCCAGGGTGCGGCGGACAGCACGAACCCGAGCCCCGCGACACCGGCGATGATCAGCACGGCGTCGGAGAGGGCGCAGACGATCACGACGGCGAGGACGTGCTCGCGCCGGATGCCCTGACGCAGCACGAACACGTTCTGTGCGCCGATCGCGACGATGAGGGAGAGACCGAGGCCGAGACCGGCGAGGACGGTGAGCATGTGTCGAGCCTATGAGGGCGGAGCATCAGGCGCAGCGAAGATTCCTACCGCACCATTAGCATGACTGATGTGAGGATCGACCCGGAGCTCGCCGCCACGCTCGCCGCCGTCGCCGACGAGGGCACTCTCGATGCCGCGTCGCGTCGGCTGCAGGTCACCCCGTCCGCGGTCAGCCAGCGTCTCAAGGCGCTGGAGCAGCAGCTCGGGCGGATCCTCCTCGTGCGTAGCAAGCCGGTCCGCCTCACCGAGGCGGGGGAGTCCATCGTGCGGCTCGCGCGGCAGATCGCCCTCCTCGAAGAGGATGCTCTCGCGGGAGTCGGGATCGAGGGGAGCGCCGAGGGGCGGCGGATCAGCGTGCCGCTCGCCGTCAACGCGGATTCGATGGCGACCTGGTTCCTGGCACCGATGGCCCGGCTCTCCGCCGCGCACGACATCGATGTCGACCTGCACCGCGACGATCAGAACTTCACCGCCCGCCTGCTCGAATCGGGGACCGTCATGGCGGCGGTCACGAGCGAGGCCATGGCGGTCGCGGGGTGCGTGGTCGCGCCCCTCGGCGTGCTCGAGTACCGCGCCATGGCCGAACCCGCCTACGCCCGCCGATGGTTCCCGGACGGCGTGACCCCCGATGCTCTGGCGCACGCGCCGTTCGTCGACTTCGACCGCCGGGACACCCTGCAGCACGAGTGGCTGGCCGCGCGGGGCGTGCCGGCGGCCGGCGTTCCCCGGCACTACGTCCCGGCGTCGCACGACTATGCGCTCGCCGTCGGCCTCGGCCTCGGCTGGGGGATGGTGCCGCGGCTGCAGGAGGTGCCGGGACTCGTGGCGCTGGGCGGTCCGATCCTGCGCGTGGCGCTGTACTGGCAGCAGTGGAACCTGCGCTCCGCACTCCTCGACACGATCGCTTCCGAGGTCGCGGGGGAGGCGCGTCGGGTGCTCGCTCGCGAACCCTGACGCCGCCGGGACGGCATCGCCGCCGCGCGGTCAGTCGGCGAGGGCGAGGGCGCGGAAGGCGTCGCGCTCGCGGAGCTGCTCCCGACGGCTGTCCGCCGGGGATGCGGAGCGGGCCGGGACCGTGCGTCCCGTCGTGCGGCGGTACAGCTCGTCGATGAGATCGGTGGCGAGCCCCACGAGCTTCGCGATCTCGCGGTCGTCGCGGTCGATCCACACGCAGCGGGGCTCGTCGTGGACGGGGGAGAAGTCGACGTGCTCCTCCCAGACGAACAGGGTGCGCTCGGCGCCCAGCACGTGCTGCTGCCACCACACCTGGCGCAGGTAGGTGCGGGGGATCCCCCGGAAGGCCTTGTTGGTGGTCTTGATCTCCGCGAGGCTGACACGGCCGTCCGCGTGCACCGAGATGCCATCGGGCGTAGCCAAGTGGCGGTGCTCGACCTCGGCGCGGAACAGCGCTGAGGAGGGGAAGATGCCGTGCGTCGCGGCGACCCAGGCGGCGATCTCCGGCTCGCGCCGCCGGCCGTGGTCGGTGTAGGCGTTGCCGCCGAACCGCGGCCCGCCGCCGAGCTTGGCGTCGGCAGCACGGGCGATCGAGCGCTCGCTCGTGAGCCCGGCGACGTCGGTGGCCGTGATGCCGCGCGATCGTGCCCTCATCCATGCCACGCGGTCGCGTGAGTCCGCGACGATGCGAGCTTGGAGTTCCGGGGTCACCAGAAGACTCTAACTCTCCCCCACCCCCCGTTCCCGTCGTACACGCCGCCC